>NZ_VLJG01000005.1:0-115916 GCF_007829415.1 Aminobacter sp. J44
CCGCCCACGTTTCTCTTTCTTCGCTATTCAGTTGTCAAAGATCAGACACAAAACAGTGTCCCGGGCTCCATCACCATCGGCTTCAGCCCGACGAGGTTCGCTCACGCGGCTCGCTTGAATGTCGTCCAACTCGCGGATCACAAGAGCGAAGCTCTTCGCCGCCAGCAGCGCCGCCGCCGTCGTTGGTGAGGCGTATATAGGCTCCACTCCCCAACCATGTCAACGACATTCTGCGAGAAAAATCATCTTTCTGCGGAAATTTCTAAGGGCGTTCCCAGGGCTTTCGGAGAAGGGCGGGAGACTAAGTATCCGCTCAAGAGTTGGCGCCAAACGCTGCAATATACCAGCCAGCAAAGGACAGGGAGTGGCAGTAAGGTATGTCAACAAGTCGGGGATGGAGCGGAGAGACCCGCTGACGGATGCAAAGATTTCTAAGTTGAGGCGATACAACCTGAAGCCGGAATACAACATTAGGCTTTATTTCCTTCTTTAGACCGTTTAGCCTCATCTTCAAGCGTGGGGGCGCTGGGCAACGGTGACAGCTTATGAACGAGAGTTTCTGGCTCCCCCCGCGCTTTGCGCAGAATTTTCCTCCATCAGCACATGAGATCAGGGTCAACCGGCGGCTAAAACAGGCACTGGCTGCATCGGTATTCGGCGGACTGGGCTTGTTGTCGGCGGGCGATCAGGCACGCGCCGCTGACTAATGCGGCGCCGCGAGCGGCACACCACCGTCGATCACCTGTGCCGACACGGCTCTCAATCCCTATGCCGGGGGCATCAACTATACGACGACGACAGGATTCGACCTCGCCGTCGGCAGCGGAATCGTCGTCGATCGTGATCCGGGCTACGACTTTGACGGCATCCACCTCGACGGCTTCGGGGACGACCTGTTGCGGGTCACGATCGCCACTGGCGTCTCGGTTTCAACCGACGGCACGGTAGCGGACGGTGTCCAGGTGCACGCCAATGGCGGCAACAGTGACATCGAGATCATCTCCGGCGCCAACGTGACCATACTCAATTCGCTCGAGTCACATGGCATCATCGGGCGAATCGATGACACTTCCGCGGCCGACCTCATTACGACCAGCGACGGCAGCATCCTGATTCGGCAACTTGCCGGCAGCACGATCGACGTGCGCGGTTCCGGCTTCGGTATCTATGGCATCCATTACGGGCTGGGTCCCGTGAGGGTCGAGGCATTCGGGGACGTGCTCACGGCCGGATCATCGGCCTTTGCCATCAGCTCGTGGAACCTCAACCCGTCGGCAACTGGCGCGGTTGCCGGATATCTTGCTGATACCGGCAGCGTGTTCACCGACGGCGAGGAAGGCGTTGGCATCTACGCCCTGAATTATGGCTTCGGGGCGGCCACGATCGACGTCTCGGGCTCCATCGAAACCGCGCAGATCTACTCGACGGCGCCCTCTCGCTGGTGAACAATGGCAGCAGCAGCGCCAATGCAACGATCGACATCAACGAGGCGGGCTCCGTCTGGGTGCGAGGTGAACAATCCTATGGTGCATGGTCGTATAATCTTGGCTCCGGGGAAGCGCGCGTCACGAATCTCGGCAGCGTTCTTGCGACCGGCTCTCAGTCCGGCGGCCTGACGTCATTCGCCACGGTGGGAGACGCCATCGTCACGAACTTCAGCAGCGTGACCGCCAGCGGCGAGTATGGCACCGGCATCATCGTCGATTCGGTCTCGGGCGCTGCAAGTGTCGAGATTGCCAGCGGCGCAACCGTTACCGGTGGCTGGCAGGCGGATGCGACCGGCGCGGGACCAAGCTCAAACCGGCCCTCCTCCGGCGTGCTGCTGAGGTCGATGGCAAGCACGCTGACCAATGCCGGCACGATCACCGCCGCGTCCGACCGCGCGATCGCCGACGTTGGCCGCTGGGAGGCTGCGCGGGGCGCGGTCGCAACCACCAACGGCGGGACGGTGACCGGCTTTCTGGAACTCGCAGCGGTTGCCGGCAACAGCTTTGCCAATACGGCGGGCGGCCTGTTCGACGTGCGCCACTTTGCCGACACCGATGGCGACGGCACCCGCGACACCAAGCGCGTCGCGATCTCCGACTTTGGCGCGGCCTCGAGCAGCTTCGACAACCAGGCAGGCGCACTGGTGCGGCTTGCTCCCGTCAGCGGCAATGCGGCGACCGACCCGGCCGGCTACTACGTGCCGACGACGGGCGCGGGCAATACGCCGCTCGAGGCGAGCTACTACAACCTTTCGCGCAATGGCATTGTCCAGGGCCAGTTCACCAATCTCGGCGCCTTCAGCCATAGCGGCGTCATCGACCTGCGCGGGCCGCAGACCGGCAACACGCTGGTGATGACAAGCAATGCGACGGCTGGCGGTGCGGCCGGTACCGGCGTCTTTACCTCCAATGGCGGCACGCTCCTCCTCAACACCGTGCTCAACGAGGGGGTGGCGGCCGGCGGCGGCAGCGGCTCCTATTCGGACGTGCTGGTGGTCGATGCCACCTCGCTCGGCAGCGCGCCGACGACGATCGTCATCGACCGGCGCGAGGGCGCCGGCGCCCAGACTGTCGACAACGGCATTTTGCTGGTCGAGGTGCGCAATGCGGCAGCCTCGGCGCCGGGCGTGTTCACGCTGCAGGGCGACTATGCGGTCGATGGTGAACAGCGGATTCTCGCCGGCCTCTACAGCTACGCCCTCTATCACCACGGCATCGGCGGCGCAGCCGACGGCAACTGGTACCTGCGCAATGTCGCCTTCACGCCGACCGTGCCTGTCTATCAGGAATATCCGAAGGTGCTCGTCCCGCTCGTCGACCTGCCGACAAGGCAGCAGCGTGTGGGCAACCGCCACTGGCGTGATCCGGCAGACGTGGCTCCCGCCGAGACCGTGTTCTGCAAGGACGCGAGCCAGAACTTCCGCTGCACCGTCACGGAGGAGCAGGCAAGCTACTATGTCGGCAATGACGGCAGCGTCGTGCTCGAAACCAATGGCATCTGGGGCCGGATCGAGGGCGCGCGCGGCCATTACGAGGCTGCGTCGGCAACGGCGGAAGCGGAATATGACGAGACGCTGTGGCGGCTGCAGGCCGGCATTGACGGCCTGTTGCATGAGAGCGACAAGGGCCGGCTGATCGCGGGGCTTTCCGTACACTACGGACAGGTCAATGGCGACATTGCCTCTGCGTCCGGGCTCGGCGAGATCGATGCGCAGGGCTATGGCGTCGGCGGCAGCCTCACCTGGTACGGGATGAACGGGTTCTATGTCGATGCGCAGGCGCAGGTGAGCTGGCTGAACAGCGACATCAGCTCGACCACGCTCGGAACCGTGCTCGCCGACGGCAATGACGGACTTGGCTACGCGCTCGGCATCGAGGCCGGCTACAAGTTCGCGCTCAACGAGACCTGGTCGCTGACGCCGCAGGCACAGCTCGTCTATTCGCGCATCGACTTCGACGACTTCACCGATCCGTTCGGTGCAACCGTTGCCCTGCGCGACGGCGACTCCTTGCGTGCCCGCGTCGGCCTTGCCGCCGAATACGAAACCCGCTGGACGGCGGCAAACGGGACGAAGTCGCGCGCGAGCCTCTACGGCATCGCCAACCTCTACCACGAGTTCCTCGACGGCTACCGCGTCGCGATCGCCGATGGGGAGGTGACGAGCCGCAACGACCGGCTGTGGGGCGGTATTGGCGTCGGTGGGACGCTCAACTGGAATGACGACAGGTTCTCGGTCTATGGCGAGGCGTCCGTTGCCACCAGCCTCGAACACTTCGGCGACAGCCACTCCGTCGCCGGAACGATCGGCCTGCGCGTGAAGTGGTAGGCGCCGGGTGACGATCCTGTCGAAGGGCAAGCAGATCCGGGCGGCATTCCTGCCGCTCGGTCTGCTCTTGCTGGCGGCGTGCTCGACCCGCAGCGAAACCGGCCCCTCGCTGGAACAGCTGAAGCTCGCCTATGCCAACGAGCCTTATGAAGTGCGGATCGTGAACCGCGAAAAATTCGATGCGCGGTTCCGGCCGACGATCGTTCCGGCACCGCAGGGCATGCCGGTCGGCTCGATCCTCGTCGATACCCGCGAACGGTTTCTTTATCTGGTTGAAGAAGGCGGGAAGGCGCGGCGCTATGGCGTGGCCGTCGGCGCGTCGGGGCATGCGTGGTCGGGTACGGCCACGATCGGCCGCAAGGCGAAGTGGCCCGGCTGGCACCCGACCGACGATATGCGCAACGAAACGCCCGGCCTGCCGCAGCGGATCGAGCCCGGGCCGCACAACCCGCTCGGCGCGCGGGCGCTCTATCTCTACCAGGATGGGCGCGACACGCTTTATCGCATCCACGGCACGTCCGAGCCCTGGACCATCGGCACCGAAGCCTCGTCAGGCTGTATCCGCATGCTGAATGAGGACGTCATCGACCTTTATGACCGGGTCGCCAGCGGGGCCATGGTGAGGGTGATCTGAGGGCAAGTCGCCAAGAAGCAGACAGCAGCGAGCTCTGGCGAGCAGGCGCCTCTTTATCATTCTCCTCTCACTTCCGCGGCTAGCCGAGGCAGGAGGTCACCCGGATTTGACTCGGCGGCCTGCCCGGCCGATATGGAGAGCGTCAACAAGCTCACCGCCGGATGCTGGCGGAAGCCGGATCCGGACGCAACCCGAGGACGGACTTCGTTATGACTGCCTGCGATAGCGTTCTCTTTCCGCTGATCATCGGAGCCAGCGCAAACCATGCGCCTCGGTTGCCGCGGCGCTGATCGCCGACGGCAACCGCGCAAGCACCACCCAACACTGCTGAATGGTTTGTGATGCTGCAGCTGAGGCTGTGGCACGAATGGGCATTGGACATGACACTTTGGACGGAAGTTGCGCGTCACCGGACGGAGTCCGGCGACCAGATAATCCTGCGCCAGCGCGGCAACGTCTTCGAGATTCGCTTCAACGGGCTGGAGCTGATGTCGAACCTCAACCACCAGTCCGAGACGATGCTGGCCGAGCGCAGCGCCCGCTTATACGGGGGGCCGGCTCGGCGCGTCTTCATTGGCGGTCTCGGCATGGGCTTTACGCTTCGCACCATGCTCGACTGGCTCGAGCCGGACGGGAAGGTAACAGTTTGCGAGCTCGTGCCGGAGATCATTGAATGGAACCGGCGCCATTTCGGGCATCTTGCGGGCCATCCGCTCAACGACCGTCGCGTCGAGCTGCGGGTCGGTGACGTGCTGGACGTGCTGCGCGAGGCGAGCGGGGGCTACGAGATGATCCTGATGGATACGGACAATGGCCCCGACTATACGGTCCGGGAGACGAACGGCGCAATCTATGAGAATCCCGGCCTCCGTTCGGTCTGGAACCGGCTTGCGGCAGGCGGCCTCGCCGCGTTCTGGTCCGCAACGATCTCGGACGAGTTCGAGGAGCGGCTCGACCAGCTTCCGTGGTGCTGGCACCGCGAGGACATCTGCCTCGACGGCGGCCGGGCGGATGCATTCCACCACATCTACTTCGCAACAAAACCCGCCGCCGATGCTGCATCCGAGGTGGCGGGGGAAGATGCGCTGGAGCCCATCGGCTAACCTTGGCTGCGCCGGCGGGAGGGAAACTTCCTGCCGGCGGCGTTTCGGGCGAATTGGACTGAAGACGCAGTTACCGGTGCGAAGGAAGAATGAAATTGCTTGGAGAAACTGGCGGAGGGAAAGGACTCTTCGACAAACTCGCTCGAAGTATGGCCCACAGCGCGCCAGAACGACTTCGTATTCTTAAGAAAATCTTCGCCCCCGCAGAAATTCCTTGTCCAAGACAAGGCAGCGCAGCGCCCGGTGTTTGGCGCTCCCGCCAGTATTACCTTGATAGTGTTTTCCGGCCACGCCTTCGTCGTGTCGCATTCCAACTTGCCAGGACGAAAGGACACGAAAATGAAGGCAACATGCATGAACCAACTTGAACTGGCGGTGCGCTGGGGGATCAGCCACCGCACACTTGAGCGGTGGCGTTGGACTGGTGAAGGGCCGAAGTTCCTCAAAGTGGGCGGCCGGGTGGTCTATCGCCTGTCCGATGTCGAGGAATACGAGCAGTCGATTGTCCGCTCCAGCACCTCCGACCGTGGCCAGGCTCAGCAAGCGGGCGCTTGACTATAGCTCCAGGATGGCGGTTGGCCGAGGCCCAGCCGCCATTCCGCCCTCTCCCTTGCTTGCAGACACTACCAATTTCGATTGAACCCGCACAGCTTCTCAGATAGCTTGATGGAAAATCCAGAAACTGGGCTGGCCTAGTTTCGGGACGGATCATGTCACTGGGAGTGCATGGTGGTAACAGAGAAGGCCAATCTCCGATGGGGAGTCGAGAGGCGGATCGAATTCATCGAGTTCCGACTGTTTTGGGACGGGCGCGTCAACCGTGGCGACCTGACGTCTGCGTTCGGTGTTTCGGTGAATCAAGCGTCCACAGACCTGAACCGCTACATCGGAATGGCTCCAGACAACATGGTCTACGACAAGAGCGCCCGGACCTACATTAGAGGCGGCAATTTCGATCCCCTGTTCCTGAAGCCGGACGCCAGCCGTTACCTCTCTCAGCTTCGTTCTGTCGCCGACGGCATTCTCGACCGCGCTGACGTCTGGATTGGACAGTTCCCCGCCTACGACGCCGCACCGACACCTGCTCGAGGAGTGAATGCCAAGACCCTACGTTCGGTGGTTGCTGCAATCCGGCGATCAGAGGCGATCGAGGTCAAGTATCAGTCGCTGTCCCGGCCGGAGCCGCGCTGGCGTTGGATCGCGCCACACGCGATCGGGTTCGATGGTTTCCGCTGGCATACACGGGCCTTCTGTCTCACCGACCAGAGCTTCAAGGACTTCCTTCTCTCGCGGATCATCGAGACGCGCGGCACCAAGCCGAGCGAGATCGATGCCGACGGCGACGCGGACTGGAACGAGCAGGTGACATTGGAGATTGGACCGCACCCAGAGCTGTCAGAGACCCAGCAGAAGGTCATTGCCCTAGATTATGGGATGCGAGGCGGACGGGCCAAGATTCCCGTGCGCAAGGCGCTTGTCTATTACGCGCTCAAGCGGCTGGGGCTGGACACCGACCCCACAGCGCGGCGCCCCCAAGACCAGCAAATCGTGCTGCTTAACGCGGCCGAACTCAGCACCAAGACTCAGGCCAGGTCAGCCGAGTCTCGGATGGAGGGCTGAGATGATCGAGAAGCTGGATCAACTGGTCGAGGATGTATCCGGCCTGAACAGCAAGCTGATCCTTCTGATCGGTCCGCCGCGATCAGGGAAAAGCAATCTGCTTGGGCAGTTGGCCGAGCGGCGGCAGGCGCGCGTCTTGAGCGTTGGCGCTGCCCTCGGTCGTGAACTGCTCACGGTGCCTGGCACCCGAAGACACCTACAGGCGGCTGATCGACTGAAAGAGCTCGCGGATGGATGTGCCAGTCAGGGGCTCTTGCTCCTTGATAACATCGAACTCCTGTTCGATCGGACACTTCAACTCAGCCCGCTAGATCTACTGAAGCGGCATGCTCACGCACGTCGCGTCGTTGCAGTGTGGCCAGGAGAGCTGCAGGAAGGCCGGCTTTCCTATGCCACGACAGGACATCCAGAACATCAGGACTACGGCATCGACGGCCTGGTCCCGTTCAAAATTCATTGAAGGGGGAACTCGGGATGCCGATGCATTATGGCGATCTCATTCAGTTTGAACCGATCGAGTCGGTCATTCAGCTTCTGGACGCCAATCGTCCGGATGAGGCCAAGAAGCTTGTTTCGACCTACGTCATTTCCGACGACATGGCCGAGCGGATCGCCAAGCAAATGATCCCCCAGCTCTCGTTCGACGAGGCTGTAGACCACAAGGGCGTGCTGGTTGTCGGCAACTACGGGACCGGTAAGTCGCACTTGATGTCGGTGCTATCGCTGGTCGCCGAAGACGCCGCATATGTCCCGATGATCCGCCATCCCAAGGTGGCCGAGGCCGCAAGTGCCATTGCCGGAAAATTCAAGGTTCACCGGATCGAGATTTCTAGCCAGATGTCCCTGCGGTCATCAGGCGCGTACCACCGGCGCTTTCGCTGAACAACCTCGTCACAGTTGCCGATCGGCCGTGGGCGGAGCAGATGGACATGGTTTTTGACTGAGCGCGCCGGCGCCCTGCCATCAATGGAAGCCTGCCACGAATGCTGTGGCCGTGAGTGTGACGTGGGCATTGAGCGGCGGATACAGTTCGAAGGCCCTCGGCTCACGCGAGAAGTTCCAAAGCCGGAACAAGCGCCATTCGGATCGGCGCTCGTCTGCCACCGCAAGCTCGTTGCGGGTGATGTGGAAGGGCGTCCGTTCCCACACGTTTGTGGTCTTCACCTCGATCAAGCGTGTCTGACCGTCTGGCGTGAAACTCGCGATATCGTAGCCTTCACCATCCCCTCGGACACCCAATGGGCCTTCCGCGCGAAATCAGCGCGCCCGGCCGCCTCCATCGTCGCTCACTCGTCTGCCGGAACGCATTAATCGTGTTGCGGTGTGACGAATGGACGTAGACGTTAGCAACGCAGTATAGTGCGCTTTCCGTACGCATATTTAGATCTCTGACCGGAGGTAGCGAGTTGATAATTGTCGACGCTCCTGAGGATTGTGGCAATGCTCCCCGAAAACGCACCATCAGGGAATTTGTTATCGCTCTATACGAGGAACTTGATACAGCCCTGAATTATCTAAGTGACGCAGTACACTGGGAGATGGTTGGGTCATGGTCCGCCACCGGTAAAGCCATGGTTCGGGAACATCTGCTCCGTAACGCTGAGGTCGAGCGCCTCTGCATCGATAAAATCATCACGCATGGGACAGATTGCGGCGTTGATGGAAAGTTTACCACCAAGGACGGTCAGTCCTACGCCTTTTGCCATGTTCTAATTTTTACTGGCGGAGCAAAGACAGCAAAGATCAAAACTGTAAGGTCGTATCTGATCAAGCTTGGCACAGACTGAATTGCCTTGACACTCCCCTTGGCTCCGTTGCGCAAATCGCCTGCTGGCCGTAGTTCCCCTTTCCCGGATGACTCATCCCACGGCTTCCCCAAATACGCCTACCTCGCGTTCTCTGGGTGAAGACGCCCAGCTGGGAGAACCCCAGCAGAAGATGCGCCGTTCGAATGGCGGAACTGGCTGAAAACGCTGGCCTTCGCGAAGCCGAACCGGGCCGGACGAGGTTCGCTCGGTTAGAGACGGAGGGCTGTTCGAGACGGAAATTGGACCCGGCGCCAGTCTCCGAGGTTCGGGCGTCTCGGCTAAGCGCCTTTGGAACAAAAAGAAAAAGGCCCCGGGCGGGAGCCTCATCTCGGGTTCGCTACAAGATAATGGCGGAGAGAGAGGGATTCGAACCCTCGATACGGTTTCCCGTATACACGCGTTCCAGGCGTGCGCCTTCAACCACTCGGCCACCTCTCCGCAGCCATGTTTCGCCGAAGCGAAACAGGTTGATGCGCTCACTTAGTCGATCTCGCGCCGGATGCCAAGACGCCTTGTGGCGCTTTCTGGAATAAGGTGCCGCAGGCTCAACTTGTCGTGTCGATCATTGCCAAGAAACCGCGCGACGCCTATCTCTTGGCAAGGAAAACCTCCGCCAGAACCTGCTTTCGCGAAGGCGCACGATGTTCAGAGCTCTGTTTCGCCTGCTGTCGATGATTGCGCTTTCGATTGCCGTCATCATGGCCGTGATCGACGCCACACGTTCGGTTGCCGCCGAGACGCTGGTGATGACACCGCTGATTTCGTCATGGCGCGACGTTGCGCCCTCGCTGCTTGAAGGTCTCGAGCAGTCGATGACGCGTTCGCTGCCGCCGTTCCTATGGGACCCGGTGATGACGACGATCCTGAGCCAGCCCGGCTTTGCGATCTTTACGGTGCTTGCGCTGCTGTTCGCGATGATCGGCAGGCGGCCCGCTGCTCCGAGCAGGTTTGCTGTCGGACGCTGAACCCCGTCAGGGGGAAAGGAGAGATGAATGTTCTTCCTGAGCGACATGCTGAACAAGAAGCTGAAGCTGCCGGCTCCCGAGGAAGCCCTGCCCGGCCGCGCGCAGCCGATCCCGACGGCGACGCATCATGACGTCTCGGGCCTGCCGCTGCATGGGCCATACCCTGAAGGTTCCGAGATCGCCTATTTCGGCATGGGCTGCTTCTGGGGCGCCGAGCGCCTGTTCTGGCAGACGCCGGGCGTGATCGTCACCGCCGTCGGCTACCAGGGCGGCATCACGCCGAACCCGACTTATCAGGAGACCTGCACCGGGCTGACCGGCCACGCCGAGACGGTGATGGTGGTTTATGACCCGACCAAGGTGAGCTTTTCGAAGCTGCTGCATATCTTCTGGGAGAGCCACGACCCGACGCAAGGCATGCGCCAGGGCAACGATGTCGGCACGACCTATCGCTCGGTGATCTTCACGACGACGGACGAGCAGCTGAAGGAGGCGCTTGATTCACGTGAAGCGTATGGCGTGGCACTGATGGAAAAGGGCCTGTCGCGAATCACCACCGAGATCGCGCCGGCGCCGGCTTTCTACTTCGCCGAGGCCGATCACCAGCAGTACCTGTCGAAGGTGCCGAACGGCTATTGCGGCCTGCGCGGCACGGGCGTGTCGTGCCCGATCCCTCAGCCGGCAACGGCCACGGCCTCTTAAACGTCAAAAAATAGTCGGGACAAAGACCCCGCCGGCTCAGGTCGGCGGGGTTTCGTTTTTGCGCAGCACTTCGCCCATCAGATAGAGCGAGCCGGAAATCAGGATGCGCGGCGGATGGGCCTTGTCCACCCAGCTGTCACGCAAGAGAAGCAGCGCGTTCTCGATCGAGGCGACCGGTTCGGCTGAAAGTCCGGCCGCAGCGGCGCGGGCCGCGAGCTCGTCGTTCGCGACGCCCGCGTCGCTCTCGTTGACCGGTACGGTGTAGACGTGGCGGACCATCCCGGCGAAGTTGCGGAAATAGCCGGTCTGGTCCTTGGTGTTGATCATGCCGGCGATCATAAACAGCGGCAGCGGCCGTTTGTCCTCGCGCTCGGCGAGCGCCTCGGCAATGACGATACCGGCGCCCGGATTGTGACCGCCGTCGATCCAGATCTCGGCACCTTCGGGAGCAAGCTCGACGAGGCGGCCCTCGGTCAGGCGCTGCATGCGGCCGGGCCAGGAGACCGACGTCACCGCCTTTTCGGCAATCTCCTCGCTCATGCGGAAGCCGGCAGCGCGCACACCCGCGATTGCCGCGGCGGCGTTGGCGTACTGGTGGCGGCCGGGCAGGCGCGGCAGCGAAAGATCATAGAGGCCGAACTGGTCCTGATAGACCATGCGGCGGTTTTCCTCGTAGGCCACGAGGTCCTGCCCATAGACCTGCAACGGGCAGCCGAGCCGCTCCGCGGTCTCGACCAGCACCTCAAGTGCCTCATCGTGCTCCTGTGCGCCGACGATCACCGGGCAGCCGGGCTTGATGATGCCGGCCTTTTCGGCAGCGATCAGTTCGACGCGGTCGCCGAGATAGGCTTCGTGATCGAGCGACACCGGCATGATGATGGAAACGGCGGGCTTCGCGATCACGTTGGTCGCGTCGAAGCGGCCGCCAAGGCCGACCTCGACGATCGCGGCGTCTGCCGGGTGCTCCGAGAAGAGCAGGAACATCACCGCGGTGAGAATCTCGAAGACGGTGATGGTCTCGCCATTGTTGGCCGCGGCGACGCGGGCAACAGCATCGGCCAGCACCGCATCCTCGACCAGCTTACCGCCGCCCTCGGCGCCGAGGCGATAGCGCTCGTGCCAGTTGACGAGGTGCGGCGAGGTATGGACGTGGCAGGTATAACCGCCGGCCTCGAGCAGAGCACGCGAGAAGGCGGAAGCCGAGCCCTTGCCGTTGGTGCCGGCGATGTGGATCACCGGCGGCATGCGGTCCTGCGGGTTGCCGAGGCGTTCCAGCAGGCGGGAAATGCGCGTCAGCGAGAGATCGAACCCTTTCGGGTGGAGGCTCATCAGCCGTTCGATCTCGCGATCAGCCGCCTGCGTTCCGGTGCTCATGACCAAGCTTCCAAACCTTGCCGGTTGCCGCTCAGGCGGCAGCCTGAACCGATGCTTCCTTCTGCTTGAGAAGGATCTTCAGGAGGCGGGCGACGGTCTGCTTCATCTCGAGGCGCGAGACGACCATATCGACCATGCCGTGTTCCATCAGGTATTCGGAGCGCTGGAAGCCTTCCGGCAGCTTCTCGCGGATCGTCTGCTCGATGACGCGCGCGCCGGCAAAGCCGATGACCGCACCTGGCTCGGCGATGTGGACGTCGCCCAGCATCGCATACGAGGCGGTGACGCCGCCGGTGGTCGGGTTGGTCAGGACGACAATATAGGGCAGACCCGCCTCCTTGAGGCGGTCGACCGCAACGGTGGTGCGGGCAAGCTGCATCAGCGACAGGATGCCTTCCTGCATGCGCGCGCCGCCCGATGCCGAGAACAGTACCAGCGGGCGCTTCTTCGCGATCGCGGTCTCGAAACCGTTGATGATCGCCTCGCCGGCGGCCATGCCGAGCGAGCCGCCCATGAAGGCGAAGTCCTGCACGGTAGCGACGATCGGCAGACCCTCGATGCTGCCGAGGGCGGAGAGGACGGCGTCCTCGAGGCCGGTCTTGGTGCGGTATTCCTTGAGGCGGTCGATGTAACGCTTCTCGTCGCGGAACTTCAGCGGATCGACCGGAACCTTCGGGTTCTCCAGAAGCTCGTAGGCGCCGTCATCGAAGAAGTGCTTCAGCCGCTCCTTGGCGGCAATCTTCATGTGATAGCCGGAGCCGGGAATCACCCACTGATTGTTCTCGAGGTCGGTGTGAAACACCATCTCGCCGGTCTCGGGATCCTTGATCCAGAGGTTCTCGGGCATATCGCGACGGCCGAGGATCGAATTGATCTTGGGCCGGACATAGTTGGTGATCCAGTTCATGGCGTTCTCCGCTCTCGTTCTGGGAGAAGATAAGGAGCTATTGGGCCGCAGCAAGGCGGGCGCTGCGCGCGCCCTGTGCAAGGCCGGTCACCAGGGTGGCGACTGCTTCGGCGGGATCGGCAACGGTCTTGCCGTCCGGGCCGAGCACATTTGCAACAGCGTTGACGATTGCCGTGCCGACGACGACGCCGTCAGCCGAGGCGCCGATGGCACGGGCCTGCTCGGCGGTCTTGACGCCAAAGCCGACGCAGACCGGCAGGTCGGTGTGCTGCTTGATGCGGTCGACGGCGGTTGCGACCTTGCTGGTGTCCGGCAGGGCCGAACCGGTGATGCCGGTCATCGAGACGTAGTAGACGAAGCCCGACGTGTTCTCGAGCACCTTCGGCAGGCGCTTGTCGTCAGTGGTCGGCGTTGCGAGGCGGATGAAGTTGATGCCTGCGCGCACAGCCGGGATGCAGAGCTCCTCGTCCATCTCCGGCGGCAGGTCGACGACGATCAGGCCGTCGATGCCGGCGGCCTTGGCGTCGGCCAGGAAGCGCTCGGTGCCGTAGATGTAGATCGGGTTGTAGTAGCCCATCAGGACGATCGGCGTCTCGTCGTCTTCCTTGCGGAATTCGGAGGCCATCTGCAGCGTCTTGGCGAGCGTCTGGCCGCCCTTGAGCGAGCGCAGCGCAGCGGCCTGGATCGCCGGGCCGTCCGCCATCGGGTCGGAGAACGGCATGCCGAGCTCGATGACGTCGGAGCCGGCCTTCGGCAGGGCCTTCATGACGCGCAGCGAGGTTTCATAGTCGGGGTCGCCGCCCATGAAATAGGTCACGAGCGCCGGCCGTCCCTCGGCCTTGAGCTTCGCCATCCGGCGATCGATGCGGGTCGTCATGCGGTGTCTCCGGGAAGTCTCTTGGCGGTGTCGTCCGGCGGTCTCAGATTTCCATGCCCATCATGCCGGCGACGGTATGGACGTCCTTGTCGCCGCGGCCCGACAGATTGACGATGATGATCTGATCCTTGCTCATGGTGGGGGCGAGCTTCATCGCATGCGCGATGGCGTGGGAGGATTCGAGAGCCGGGATGATGCCTTCCTTCTGCGTGGTCAGCTGGAACGCTTCCAGCGCCTCGTCGTCGAGGATCGGCAGGTATTCGACGCGGCCGGTGTCGCGCAGCCACGAATGCTCCGGACCGACGCCCGGATAGTCGAGGCCGGCCGAGATCGAGTGGCCGTCGAGGATCTGGCCGTCATCGTTCTGCAAAAGGTAGGTGCGGTTGCCGTGCAGCACGCCCGGCTTGCCGGCATTCATCGACGCGCAGTGCTCGATGCCATCAAGGCCGCGGCCGCCGGCCTCGATGCCGATGATGCGCACGTCCTTGTCATCGAGGAACGGGTGGAAGATGCCGATGGCGTTCGAGCCGCCACCGACAGCGGCGATCACGACGTCCGGCAGGCGGCCTTCCTGCTCGAGGATCTGCTCGCGCGCCTCGCGGCCGATCACCGACTGCAGCTCGCGGACGAGCTCCGGATACGGGTGCGGGCCGGCGGCGGTGCCGATCAGGTAATAGGTGTCCTCGACATTGGTGACCCAGTCACGCAGCGCCTCGTTCATGGCGTCCTTGAGCGTGCCGTGGCCGGCGGAAACCGCCTTCACCTCGGCGCCGAGGAGCTTCATGCGGAAGACGTTCGGCTTCTGGCGCTCGACGTCGGTCGCGCCCATGTAGACCACGCAGGGGAAGCCGAAGCGGGCTGCGACGGTCGCGGAAGCGACGCCATGCTGGCCGGCGCCGGTCTCGGCGATGATGCGCTTGCGGCCCATGCGCTTGGCCAAAAGGATCTGGCCGAGGCAGTTGTTGATCTTGTGCGAACCGGTGTGGTTCAGGTCCTCGCGCTTGAAATAGATCTTTGCGCCGCCGAGGTGCTTCGACAGGTTCTCGGCGTAATAGAGCTTGGACGGACGGCCGGCATAGTGCGTCGACAGCGCCTGGAGCTCAGCCTTGAAGGCCGGGTCGTTCTTGGCCTCGTTCCAGTGCTTTTCCAGGTCGAGGATCAGGGGCATCAGCGTCTCGGCGACGAAACGGCCGCCATAGATGCCGAACATGCCCTGTTCATCGGGTCCGGTGCGGAACGAATTCGGTGCCACGGGCTGGTTCACGGCCGGTCTCCTGCACGATAGGGCATCAGGCCGCCATTGCCTGCGCGGTCCGGACTGCCTTGAAGAATTCCTCGATCAGCGCCGTATCCTTGATGCCCGGCGCGCTTTCCACTCCCGACGAGATGTCGATTCCGGGCGGATTGGAAAGACGCAGCGCATCGCCGATATTGGCGGCGTTCAATCCTCCGGAAAGCATGTAATCGATGCCGGGGTCAAGGGCTGGGAGCAGCCGCCAGTCAAAGGAAACACCGTTTCCACCCGGAAGCTCCGATCCTTTCGGCGGCTTGGCGTCGAAAAGGAAGCGATCGGCGACGCCGCGGAACGGCTCGATCTTCGCAAGATCCGCCGCCTCGCTGATCGAAAACGCCTTCATCACCGGGCGGCCATAGCGCGCCTTGACCTCCGCCACCCGCTCCGGCGTCTCCTTGCCGTGCAGCTGGACGATGTCCGGCGACAGCTCGGCAACGATCTCGTCGAGGAAAGCGTCGTCCGCGTCGACCACGACCGCGACCGTCTTCGCCCTGCCGTCGACCACCTTCTTCAATTCACGCGCGTGCGCGGGCGCGATGTTGCGCGGGCTCTTTGCGAAAAAGATGAAGCCGACATGGCTCCCCCCGCCGTCGATGGCTGCGCGAATGGCTTCGGGCGTCGAGAGGCCGCAAATCTTGATATCGAGGGTCATGCGTCCTTAACCGCACAAAATTGCGCGAACATCAAGGCACGCAACGTTTGCAGGCGAGCCGCGTTATGGCGGTATGGAAGATGATGTTGAGATACTCAAGGCGAAATTGCGCCAGGCGGCGGCGGTCATCGCCCAGCTGACGGGCAAGGACGACGTCCTCGGTGGCGAGGGCAAGCGCGCCCTTGAATATTTTAACAGCGACCACTTCGACCCGGCTTTCCTGCCCTGGCCGAAGCCGGAAGAAGAAAGCATACGGCCCGAAGACCTCAACGCGACGAACGACGACTGACTTCAGCCGAACTCGATTGCCTGCAGCGCGCCGCCATTGCGCTTGAGCCAGGCGCGCGCTTCGTCGGTGCGCGGGCAAAGCTCCCGGCACAGCGCCCAGAATTTCGGGCCGTGATTCATTTCCTTCAGATGCGCGACTTCGTGCGCGACGAGATAGTCGACCACCGTCAACGGTGCCATCATGATGCGCCAGTTGAAGGAGAGCGTGCCGTCCGAGGTGCACGAGCCCCATCGCGAGGTTGTGTCCTTGAAGCGGATTGCCTTTGCCTTGCGGCCGACCGCCTGCGTGTGCTTCGCAACCAGCGCCTCGATGTCGCGCTTGGCTTCGCGCTTCAAGAAATCCGCCAGCCGGCGTGGCAGGTGCTGCAGATCGCCGTGCACGAACAGCGCATCCTGCCCCTCAAACTCGCCCACTGAGACGGTACCGCGCTTGCCGGCCTCATGGATGATGAGATGCGGGCGGCCGCGCAGCGGCATCTTCACGCCCGGGCGCACCTGCGGTTGATCGGGAAGCTTTGCGAGCCTTGTTTCGAGCCAGCCCTGATGACGGTCGAGAAAGCGTTCGACCTCACCGCGAGCTAGACCCGGCGGAACGGTGATGCGCAGCCCCCTGCCCCCGGCGTCGATGCGCAGGGTCAGGCGCTTGGCGCGGTGGTTCTCGAAGATCCTGAGCGGCAGTTCGCGATCGGCAACGACATGGGTGCGCTCCTCCATTGTGATGGAGCGCGGCGCCTTTTTCTTCCTCGGGCTGGAGAACAAGCCGAATGCCATGCGGGCCATCTTAGATTGATTCGGGCAAACAAAAACGGCGCCGGTGGTCCAGCGCCGTCTTCTTCATTTCGCGCGCGTGGCGCGGTGTGATCAAACGTCGTCGAGGAGATTGTCGCCGTTGCTCGGCTTGCGCGCGTCGGAAGCCGGAGCCGACTTCGAACGCTCCGCCATGAAGCGATCGAACTCTTCCTGGTCCTTGGCGCGACGAAGCTCACGCAGGTAGCTGTCGAACTCTTCGCGCATCGCGTCGAGCTTGCGGCGCTCTTCCTCGATGCGGGCGAGTTCAGCCTCGCGCCAATCGTCGAAAGCGACGTTGCCGGTACGTCCCAAACGCTGGTGTGAGTGCATACCCGAACCTTTCCTGAAGGAGCAGAACTTGTCGCGGGCCTTGCTCAGGTCGCCCTTGACGTCTTCAAGGCGGTCGCCCCACAGGATGTAGGCAAGCATGGCAAGGCCAAGAGGCCAGAAAACCATGAAGCCCACGACCATCAGCGCGATGGTTGCCGGTGTCCACGCGGGACGGATCAGGGCAGTCTTGGTCATTGCGTTGCGTTCCTTGTCTTCCAGTCAGCCCCTATGGCTGCATGAAAAACACATGGGAACGCGAAAACGGCGATTCAAGAAGACTTCGCAGTTGCTTCCGCGAGAGCGACGTTCGTCTTGCGGGACTTGACCCGTTCAAGGCCCAGAACTGCAATGCCTGCGACCAGCCCCCAGAAGGCGGAGCCGACGCCAAAGACGGCGAGGCCAGACGCTGTGACCGCAAACGCAACCGTCGCCGCCGTGCGCTCCTGCGGATCGTTCATGGCCAGCGTCAGCGCGTTGGTCAGTGGCGCGAGAAGGCCAAGACCTGCCACAAGAATGATCAGGTTCGCCGGCAGGACCGCAAAGATCGCCACAAGCGAGGCACCAAAGAACGCAAAGACAGAATAGGTAAGCGCGTAGAACGGTGCCGTCAGCCATCGCTGCTTTGGATCAGGATGCGCATCGGGCGACGTACAGATCGCGGCCGATATTGCGGCCAGATTGGTCGTCAACGCATTGAACGGCGCGGTCAGGAGTGAAAACAGCCCCGTCAGCGCAACCAACCTGCCTGCCGGCGGCTCGTAGCCGGCGGCGCGGAGGATCGCGAGGCCAGCAAGGTTCTGCGAGGCCATGGTGACAAGAAAAATCGGAATCGCGAGGCCGAAAAACGCCCCGACGGTGAATTCCGGTGTCGTCCAGACGAGGGTCGAGATTTCAGGCGCGGGCAATGGTCCAACGCGTCCCGTCAGCCATGCTGCCAAGCCGCCGCCGATCAGAACAAACAGCACCGACATGGCCGGATTGATCAATCGGAAGATGAAGAAGGCAACAATAAGCGGCAAGATCAGCACCGGATCAACCGTCGCGCTCTTAGCGGCCGCCATGACGAAGCTGACGACGATGCCGGCCAACATGCCTGAAGATACCGACGAGGGGATACGCGAGATCAGCCGCGTCAACGGACGGAACATGCCGGTGATGACCAGCAGCACCGCAACCGCAATGAACGCACCGACGGCCTCCGCCATCGTGAAACCCGAGCTTGCGCCGATGAGCGCTGCGCCCGGCGTCGTCCAGGCTGTGATGATCGGCGTGCGGTAGTGCCATGACAGGATCAGCGAGCCGAGCGCGATGGCAATGCACATGCCGGTGACCCAGCTTGCGGTCTGCGCCTGCGTTGCGCCAACCGCATCGGCGGCCGCAATGATCAACGCAAGCGTGCCGCCGAACCCGACGACCGCTGCAACAAAGGCCGAAGCCGCCGCCGAAAAACGCATCAGGCCTGCCCTGTCCGTTCGATCAGCCCCTCCAGGGCCGAGATGATCATCGCCAGGTCCTGCGGCCGCGACAGGCGGTGGTCGCCGTCGCGGATCAGCGACAGCGTCACGTCATCGGCGGGCAGATGTTCGACCAGCCGGAGCGCGTGGTGGTAGGGCACGTCCGGATCGGCCATGCCCTGCAGGATGTGCACCGGACAGTGGGTGTCGATGAGGCCAGTCATGACGCGGTTGGCTCGCCCGTCATCGAACAGCGCCTTGGTGTAGACGTTCGGCTCCGGCGAGTATTCCGACGGCTCCTCGAAATAACCTTTCTCCTCGAGGTCGCGCTTTTGCTCGTCGGTGAGCTGCGGCTCCATCAGGTCCGTGGTGAAGTCAGGCGCGGGCGCGAGAAGAAGAAGACCAGCAAGGCGGCCGCCCTCGCCTGCCCTGTGCAACTCCTGAACCATACGCAGTGCAATCCACGCGCCCATCGACGAGCCGACGAGAATCTGCGGGCCTTCCGTTCGCCGGCGCAGCACCTCGAGGCTCTGCTTGAGCCACAGCGAAATGGTGCCATCGACAAAGCGGCCGCCCGACTCGCCATGGCCGGAATAGTCGTGGCGGATGAAGGCGTGGCCCTTCTCCTGTGCCCAGTCTGAAAGCGTCTCCGCCTTGGTGCCGAGCATGTCCGACTTGAAGCCGCCCAGCCACATCACGCCGGGGGTCGCGCCCGCGACCTGCCGCAGCGCGATGCGCTCTCCGTCGACGTCGATGAACTCTGGCTCAGCCGGCGTGGTGGACATTCGTTCGGTACTTTCCTATCTGTTGGCGAGTGAAATCTGCAAAAAAATGTAGTCGCGTACACCCTGATTCTTCGGCGAGCGCGTGATTCTTTCCAGCTCTTGTGATAAATGCACATGCGCTGCAGCGCGCTGAATCGGCGAGCGCGGCGAGATTTCATCCCGGCATATCAACGATTCGAGGAGACTACGACCATTCGCAGACCATTCAAAGCCACGGCGCCTGTCAAGGAAGGCCCCCGTTCCAACCTTGAGATCCGCGTGCCCCAGGTTCAGCTCATCGATGCTGAAGGACAGAACCGAGGCGTCGTGTCGATCAACGAGGCGCTGCTCCTGGCCGAAGATGCAGGCATGGACCTCGTGGAGATCGTTCCGCACGCACAGCCGCCTGTCTGCAAGATCACCGATCTCGGCAAGATGAAGTACCAAAGCCAGAAGAAGGCTGCGGAGGCGCGCAAGCGTCAGAAGACCATCGAGATCAAGGAGATCAAGATGCGTCCGAACATCGACGACCACGACTACGAGACGAAGATGAAGGCGGTCCGCCGCTTCTTCGACGATGGCGACAAGGTCAAGCTGACCCTGCGCTTCCGTGGCCGCGAGATGGCGCACCTTGAGCTCGGCATGCAGCTTCTGAACCGCGTCAAGGCTGAGGTCAGCGAGATCGCGAAGGTCGAAGCCGAGCCGAAGCTCGAAGGCCGGCAGATGATGATGGTTCTGGCCCCGAAGTAAGAAACGGAGTCAGGTTGCGCTTTTGCGGGCACTCCGCTATAGAGCGCGCGTTCGAAGAGCCGCCCGGCAGGGCATGCCGTGGCGGTTTCTTATGCTTCTCAGGCTTTGGTCGGCCTGAAGCAGACCTGCTCCGGCAACGGAGCGCAGAGAAAGGAAAGCAAAATGCCCAAGATGAAGACCAAGTCTGCCGCGAAGAAGCGGTTCAAGATCACCGGCACCGGCAAGGTTCTGTCCGCCGCTGCCGGCAAGCGCCATGGCATGATCAAGCGTTCCAACAAGTTCATCCGCGACGCTCGCGGCACGATGGTTCTCGCTGAACCCGATGCCAAGAAGGTCAAGACGTACTTCCTGCCTAACGGCGGCGGCCTCTGAGAGCCGGCTGGTAACGAGTTTAAGGAGATCATCAGATGGCACGCGTGAAGAGGGGCGTTACCGCCCACGCCAAGCACAAGAAGGTTCTTGCCCAGGCTAAGGGTTTCTACGGCCGCCGTAAGAACACCATTCGTATTGCCAAGCAGGCAGTCGAGAAGTCGCTCCAGTACGCCTACCGCGACCGCAAGGCCCGCAAGCGCAATTTCCGCGCTCTGTGGATCCAGCGCATCAACGCGGCTGTCCGCGAGCACGGCCTGACCTACGGCCGTTTCATCGATGGTCTGAACAAGGCTGGTATCGAGATCGACCGCAAGGTGCTGTCCGACATCGCGATCCACGAGCCGCAGGCTTTCGCCGCGCTCGTCGCGAAGTCGAAGACCGCGCTTGAGTATCTCAAGGACACCACGCCGAACCAGTTTGAGAGCGCAGTAGCCTAAGGCCGCCGCGCTTCCCAAGCTTTCGCAATCTGAATTGGGAAACCCGCGCCGGCAGGGCTGGCGCGGGTTTTTCCTTGTTGAAACTCCAGAACTGACAGCGGCCGCGCGCCGTCCGCATGCCAACGGATGAAATCAGGACGCCCACATGAGTGAACTCGAACAACTGGAACGCTCGATAAGCGATGCCATCGCTGCGGCCTCCGACGAAGCGGCTATTGAAGCGGTCCGCGTCGCCGCGCTCGGCAAGAAGGGCAGCATCTCCGAAAAGCTCAAGTCGCTGGGTGCAATGAGCCCCGAAGAGCGGCAGGTGATGGGCCCGGCGATCAACGGCCTCAAGGATCGGGTCACCCAGGCGCTGACCGCCCGCCGCACCGAGCTGCGCGACGTCGCCATCAACGCCCGCCTCAAGGCGGAAACCGTCGACGTGACGCTGCCGGTCCGCGACGCCCCGGCGGAGCGCGGACGCATCCACCCGATCAGCCAGGTGATCGACGAGATCACCGCGATCTTCGGCGATCTCGGCTTCTCGATCGCCGAGGGTCCGGATATCGAGACCGACTACTACAACTTCACCGCGCTGAACTTCCCGGATGGGCACCCGGCGCGCGAGATGCATGACACCTTCTTCTTCAACCCGAACGAGAACGGCGAGCGCAAGCTTCTGCGCACCCACACCTCGCCGGTGCAGATCCGCACCATGGAGAAGCAGAAGCCGCCGATCCGCATCGTCATCCCGGGCAAGACCTACCGTCAGGATTCCGACGCCACCCACTCGCCGATGTTCCATCAGGTCGAGGGCCTCGTCATCGACAAGACGGCTAACGTCGCCAACATGAAGTGGGTGCTGGAGGAGTTCTGCAAGGCCTTCTTCGAGGTCAAGCAGGTCAAGATGCGCTTCCGGCCGTCCTTCTTCCCGTTCACCGAGCCGTCGCTGGAAGTCGACATCCAGTGCGATCGCTCGCGTCCAGGCGAAGTCCGCTTCGGCGAGGGCAACGACTGGATGGAGATCCTCGGCTGCGGCATGGTGCACCCGAACGTGCTGCGCTACGGCGGGCTCGATCCGGACGAGTACCAGGGCTTTGCCTGGGGCATGGGCATCGACCGCATCGCCATGCTGAAGTACGGCATGCCGGACCTGCGCGCCTTCTTCGACGCCGATGTCCGCTGGCTGTCGCACTAKGGCTTCCGTCCGCTCGACCTGCCGACCCTGTTCGGCGGCCTGAGCCAGTAATTTCCAAGGAAAGACCACGATGAAGTTCACACTTTCCTGGCTCAAGGAACACCTCGACACCGATGCCTCGCTGGAGGAGATCGTCGAGCGTCTCACCATGATCGGCCTCGAGGTCGAGAGCGTCGACGACAAGTCGGTGCTGAAGCCGTTCATCATCGCCAAGGTGCTGACCGCCCAGAAGCACCCCGATGCCGACAAGCTGCAGGTGCTGTCGGTCGACACCGGCGCGGGCGCACCGATTCAGGTCGTTTGCGGTGCACCGAACGCACGCGCCGGCCTCGTCGGCGCCTTCGCGGCGCCCGGCACCTATGTGCCCGGCATCGATGTGACCCTGTCGGTCGGCAAGATCCGCGGCGTCGAAAGCCACGGCATGATGTGCTCGGAGCGCGAGCTGCAGCTTTCCGACGAGCACAATGGCATCATCGAGCTGCCGGAAGACGCGCCGGTCGGCCAGAGCTACGCCGGCTGGGCGAAGCTCGATGACCCGGTCATCGAGATCAACCTGACGCCGAACCGTCCTGACGCCACCGGCGTCTACGGTATCGCGCGCGATCTCGCCGCCTCCGGCCTCGGCACGCTCAAGGAGCGTCCGCTTCCGGCGATCAAGGGCGAAGGCCCCTGCCCGACCAAGGTCGTCATCGAGGCTCCGGAATTCTGCCCGGGCTTCGCGCTTCGCCTCGTGCGCGGCGTGAAAAACGGCCCGTCGCCGAAGTGGCTGCAGCAGCGCCTGATCTCGATCGGTCTGCGTCCGATCAACGCGCTGGTCGACATCACCAACTACATGACGTTCGACCGCGCCCGCCCGCTGCACGTCTTCGACCTGAAGAAGGTGGCCGGCAATCTGGTCGTCCGCGCCGCGAAGGAGGGCGAGAAGGTGCTGGCGCTCGACGGGCGCGAGTACACGCTCGCTTCGTCGCACTACATCATCGCCGACGACAACGGCGTCGAGTCAATCGCCGGCATCATGGGCGGCGAGCACTCGGGCTGTGACGAGAACACCACCGACGTGCTGATCGAATCGGCGCTGTGGGACGCGATCACCATCGCCCGCACCGGGCGCAGCCTCGGCATCATCACCGATGCACGCTACCGCTTCGAGCGCGGCGTCGATCCGGAGTTCATGGTGCCGGGCCTCGAGCTCGCCACCCAGATGGTGCTCGACCTTTGCGGCGGCACGCCGAGCGAGGCCGAAGTGGTCGGCTATGCCGGCTACACGCCGAAGACGATCACCTTCCCGTTCTCGGAAGTGAAGCGCCTGACCGGCATCGAGGTCTCGGCCGACGAGAGCCGCTCCATCCTCACCCGCCTCGGCTTTGCCGCGAAGGGCAACGGCGAGACGGCGGAAGTTTCGGTTCCGTCCTGGCGCCCCGACGTCGAGGGCAAGGCCGATCTGGTTGAAGAGGTCATGCGCATTCACGGCGTCGACCGCATCGAGCCGCAGCCGCTGACCAGTCACGACGCCGTCAACGGCCGCATCCTTACGCCGATCCAGATCCGCACCCGCAACGCCAAGCGCGCGCTCGCCGTGCGCGGCATGATGGAGGCCGTCACCTGGTCGTTCATCCCGGCCAAGCACGCGGAACTGTTCGGCGGCGGCCAGCAGGAGCTGAAGCTCGCCAATCCGATCGCGGCCGACATGTCGGACATGCGCCCGTCGCTGCTGCCGGGCCTGATCGCGGCCGCGCAGCGCAATGCCGACCGCGGCTTCGGCGACGTGGCCCTGTTCGAGGTCTCCGGCACCTATGAGGGCGATACGCCCGACCTTCAGCGCCGCGTTGCCGGCGGCGTGCGCCGCGGTACCGCGAAGATGGAAGGCCACGGCCGCCACTGGGGTGGCAATGCGGGCCCGGTTGGCGTGTTCGACGCCAAGGCCGACGCCTTTGCCGCGCTGGAAGCTGCGGGTGCTCCAGTCGATCGCCTGCAGGTCGAGGCCGGCGGGCCGTCCTGGTACCACCCGGGCCGCTCGGGCACGATCAAGCTCGGGCCCAAGGTGATCCTCGGCACGTTCGGCGAGTTCCATCCGAAGACGCTCGACGCGCTCGACGCATCCGGCCCGCTCTGCGGTTTCGAAGTCTATCTCGACGCAATTCCGGAAGCGAAGGCGAAGCCCACCCGCACCAAGCCGCGGCTTGAGCTGTCGCCGTTCCAGGCCGTGCGCCGCGACTTCGCCTTCGTGGTCGACAAGACGGTGGAGGCGGCCGCGGTCAGCAAGGCGGCCGGCGCCGCCGACAAGAAGCTGGTGACCGGCGTTCGCGTCTTCGACATCTTCGAGGGTTCGTCCCTCGGCGAGGGCAAGAAGTCGGTCGCAATCGAGGTCGCGATCCAGCCGGTCGAGCGCACGCTCACCGACGAGGACTTTGAGGCACTCGCCCGGAAGATCGTCGAGAACGTCGCTAAGCAGACCGGCGGCGTCCTGCGCGGCTGATTTTCTGTCCGTTACTGCTCATTGAATACGACCGTCGCCTCCCCGAGGCGGCGGTTTTGTTTTGGGGGAGCTACCGGAGCGATGTGGGAACGTGCCAACCTTTGAACAGATGGCGGTTTGGGAGGAGTGCCGAGCTGGTAGCTGCCTCGCACACCGTGACGCCGGCCTGAATGGTGCGCCACGTTCGCCCCAGAGATTTTTGCAATGTAGCGCCCGTCCCGCCCGCTCCACCATGCTTCGCATGGTCCCCCTCCCCCACTTCGTAGGGGAGGACTCCCGAGGCCGAGGCCTTCATCCGCGTTCGCGTTCAATTTTGAGGCGCTGTTTGGGTAGTGTTCACTTGGGCCGATGCGGCAGTGCATTGCTGGCGAAGCGCTGCGCTCCTGAAACGCGCGAACGTGGACCCTCCCCTACGGAGTGGGGGGAGGATCCTAAGGCCGAGGCCTTCATCCGCGCTCGGTTCAGTTTTGAGGCACTATTTGGGCGTGTGCACTTAGGCCCATGCGGCTGTGAATCGCTTTCCAAGCGCTGCGCCCATGAAACGCGCCAACGTGGATCCTCCCCTGCGAAGCGGGGGAGGTGGCGCGAAGCGCCGGAGGGGGCGTGAAGTGCACTGCGCTGGGAAGGAACCAGAAGCGACGCGCAAATTCTCCACCGTCGTGGCTTCTTCGCTGTTCAGGCATGGATGCCCGTGTCGAGCACGGGCATGACGAGGTGGATAGGCACCGTCATATCCTTCTCCGGTCATATGCTTCTCCGGCGGCGCATCCGCCAATGGAGTGCCCTGCGGTTGCGCTGCCGCCTAACCCCTTCGTCATGCCACGGCTTGACCGTGGCATCCAWTCCGGAACCGTTCCGGCCAGCGCGGCGGGATCAATTCGATCGAAACATAAACGGGACGGACAGAAGGCCGCTCGCACAGGTCAGCTGAGCAGCAGGCCTCCCAGGACGTTCTGTCAAAGAAGCCTCGCCATCCGAGCCTGCTCACCCCTCCGTTCGCGCGAAAGATGCGCCGGCGGCGATCACCAGCCAGCCGAGGATCATCGCCGTGCCGCCGGTAGGGGCGGCCATGGGGAAGAGGCGCGTGCCGACGTAGTTGCGCATCAAAAGGTCGCCGCTGAAGACCAGAACGCCGACCAGGAGCAGCCAGGCACCGGCGGTCAGGATCTTCATGCGGGCAAGAAAGCCGAGGGCAAGGAAGGCAGGCGCGTGGGCCAAGAGAAAGTGCGCGGCGGTCTCGACCGTGCCGCCGCCGATATGCGCCGCTGCGGCCGAAAGGGCGACGCCGGTTGCGCCGGAAATGCCGCCGGCAAAGATGAAAAAGCGGTTCGTCATCGTCATGTCCGTCTCGTGTCGACGGGCCCAGTCAGGGCGCCCGGTGTTGCCAGTTGTCAACTGCGCCAACTAACGCAGATCAAACACAGAACTGACCGGCGCAAGTGCTTGCAGCGCAACATGACGGTTCTTATATACGCGACATCATCACGGGGAGGTCATCGACCATGAGGCTCGCCGTGAAATTTACGTGTAAGGGGCCGTCCCAGGAACGCCTCATAGGGTCCATTGACGGCCTGCTAATGGAGAGATTGAACATGGCGAAAGTTATCGGCATCGACCTCGGAACAACCAACTCCTGCGTCGCCGTCATGGACGGCAAGGACGCCAAGGTGATTGAGAACGCCGAAGGCGCGCGCACCACGCCTTCCATGGTGGCGTTCACCGACGACGGCGAGCGCCTTGTCGGTCAGCCGGCCAAGCGCCAGGCGGTCACCAACCCGGAAAACACGCTGTTCGCGATCAAGCGCCTCATCGGCCGCCGTTTTGACGACCCGGTTACCGCAAAGGACAAGGAGCTTGTCCCGTATCGCATCGTCAATGGCGACAATGGCGACGCATGGGTTGAGGCTGGCGGCCGCAAGCAGTCGCCGAGCCAGATTTCGGCGATGATCCTGCAGAAGATGAAGGAAACGGCGGAAGCCTATCTCGGCGAGAAGGTCGAGAAGGCCGTCATCACCGTTCCGGCATACTTCAACGACGCACAGCGCCAGGCAACCAAGGATGCCGGTCGCATCGCCGGCCTCGAGGTCCTGCGCATCATCAACGAGCCGACCGCTGCCGCGCTCGCCTACGGCCTCGACAAGAAGGACGGCAAGACCATCGCCGTGTACGACCTTGGCGGCGGCACCTTCGATATCTCGGTGCTCGAGATCGGTGACGGCGTGTTCGAGGTGAAGTCGACCAACGGTGACACCTTCCTCGGCGGTGAAGACTTCGACCTGCGCCTGGTCGATTACCTCGCCACCGAGTTCAAGAAGGAACAGGGCATCGACCTCAAGAACGACAAGCTCGCACTTCAGCGCCTGAAGGAAGCTGCCGAGAAGGCGAAGATCGAGCTGTCGGCTGCCTCGCAGACCGAGATCAACCTGCCGTTCATCACGGCGGATGCGACCGGTCCGAAGCACCTGACGATGAAGCTGACCCGCGCGAAGTTCGAGTCGCTGGTCGATGACCTCGTCCAGCGCACCATCGAGCCGTGCAAGGCAGCGCTCAAGGATGCTGGCCTCAAGGCTGGCGAGATCGACGAGGTGGTTCTGGTCGGCGGCATGACCCGCATGCCGAAGATCCAGGAAGTCGTGAAGCAGTTCTTCGGCAAGGAGCCGCACAAGGGCGTCAACCCGGATGAGGTTGTGGCCATGGGCGCGGCGATCCAGGCGGGCGTTCTGCAGGGCGATGTCAAGGATGTGCTGCTGCTCGACGTGACCCCGCTGTCGCTGGGCATCGAGACGCTGGGCGGCGTGTTCACCCGCCTGATCGAGCGCAACACCACGATCCCGACCAAGAAGAGCCAGGTCTTCTCAACGGCAGAGGACAACCAGTCCGCCGTGACGATCCGCGTCTTCCAGGGTGAGCGCGAGATGGCTGCCGACAACAAGCTGCTCGGCCAGTTCGACCTCGTCGGCATCCCGCCCGCACCGCGCGGCGTGCCGCAGATCGAAGTCACGTTCGACATCGACGCCAACGGCATCGTCAACGTCTCGGCCAAGGACAAGGGCACCGGCAAGGAGCACCAGATCCGCATCCAGGCTTCGGGTGGCCTCTCCGACGAGGACATCGAGAAGATGGTCAAGGACGCCGAGGCCAACGCCGCAGCCGACAAGAAGCGGCGCGAGCTGGTCGAGGCCCGCAACCAGGCAGAAGCCCTGATCCACTCGTCCGAGAAGTCGGTCAAGGACTACGGCGACAAGGTATCGGCCGATGACCGCAAGGCCATCGAGGATGCCATCGCCGCGCTGAAGACTGCAGCCGAGGGCGACGACGTCGAGGACATCAAGGCAAAGACCAACGCCCTTGCCGAAGCTTCGATGAAGCTTGGCCAGGCGATGTACGAGGCAAGCCAGACCGAGGCTGCAGAGGCTGACGCCCGCGCCGACGCGAAGAAGGACGGCGAGGATGTCGTCGATGCCGACTTCGAGGAGATCAAGGACGACGACGACAAGAAGTCGGCCTGATCCGGTCAAACGCCATCAACCTGAAGAACCCGGCCTCATGCCGGGTTTTTCTTTTCCGGCCCGCCGCCGTTAAGGCTAATAAAAGGTAACGGCTGCGGCCGTCACCGAACCTGCTATCCTCATCAAGAGGCAACAGGTTCGCATGTCCCGGGGGTACCGCCCGCGCGGCATGCGAAGACGGGGGTGGGCTTGCAGCATTTTCGGGTGCTGGATTTCTGGCGGCTGTTTGCGGCAGTGGGGGTGATGAGCTTCCACTTCCTGCGCTATGCGCCGGCCGAATTCCGCTGGATGGAGGAATCGCTCCACCGGCTGCTGCCGGTCATGGACATGTTCTTCATGATCTCCGGCTTCCTCATCATGCTGCATCACGGCGACAGCGTGCTGGAGGGCGCCGGCTCGGTTCGCCGCTTCATCGTCCGCCGCTTTGCGCGCATCTACCCGCTCTACTTCGCGACGCTTCTCTTCTTCATCGGTATCGGCATTGCCGTCCAGCTCGGCTACGTGACGACCGGATGGGCSCMCCGGTTCGACTTCGAATMCCTGCCGCACAACCTGCTGCTCATCCAGAGCTGGGGCCTCGTTGAATACCTGACCTTCAACTATGTCGCCTGGACGCTGTCGGCGGAATGGTTCTGCTACCTCGTCTTCCCGCTACTGGTGGCGGCATTCAAGTTCTCCGGCGCCATCGGGCTCGCAGTGATCGCTGCACTCGCCATCCTCTCCCTCGAAGCGATCAGCGCCGCAGGGTTGATCCCAGAAGGATCCTGGCTGAAGACGAATTCATGGGCGGCGTTCCGCGCCTTCGCCGACTTTTCCGTCGGTGCGCTGATCGCTGTGCTGGTGAGAAGGTCGCGCTGGATGCTGCGTTCACACCTGCCTGCGTGGACGCTGTTCTTCGTGTCGCTGGCCACGATGTACTTCGGCGCGAACGGCCACCTCTCCCTCGCCTTGCTCGCCAGCGCCGTGTTTCTTGCCGCACTTGCCGAACAGAACAATCCGGACGGGGCGAACTTCCTCAAGCCGCTGCACGGGCTCGGCCAGGTGTCGTTCGGCATCTACCTCATTCACCCAGTGCTTGAGGTCGGGCTGTTTTCAGTGATCTGGCGCATGGTGCTCGAACCGCAGGACGTCATGCCCTTCTTCGTGTACTGGCTCTTCCCGATGGGGACGGTGCTTCTTGTCGCCCTCGCCTCGAATCGCTGGTTCGAGCGGCCCGTCGGACAGGCCGTTGTGGGCTGGCATGAGGGTGTGCTGACGCAGCGCAAGCAGTCCCTTTCTGCTGCAGAATAGTCGCATTTCGTCCCAGTTCCGGCAAAAAGCTGCTTGTACGAGAGCCCTCCCCTAGCATACGCCATCGGGGCTCACTAAATGGGAGCAAGCATTTCCGGCGGGCTTCCCGCGAGACAGCGCAACCTCAGCGCAATCCAGGCAGGTTGACCAAGGCGAACATGAAGGCGGATTACTACGAAATCCTCGGCGTTCAGAAGGGAGCGGACGAGAAGGAACTCAAGAGTGCGTTCCGCAAGCTCGCAATGAAGTATCATCCTGACCGGAACCCGGGGGATGCGGAATGCGAAGCCAAGTTCAAGGAAATCAACGAGGCCTATGAGTGCCTCAAGGACCCGCAGAAGCGGGCAGCCTATGATCGCTACGGCCACGCAGCCTTCGAGAACGCGGGCATGGGCGGCGGTGGCGGCTTTGGCGCCGGCGGATTTGCTGACATCTTCGAGGACATCTTCGGCGACATGATGGGCCGGCGCGGCCGCTCGTCGGGCGGCCGCGAGCGCGGGGCCGACCTGCGCTACAACATGGAGATCACGCTCGAGGAAGCCTTCACGGGCAAGACGGCGCAGATCCACGTTCCTGCCTCGGTGGTCTGCGACGACTGCACCGGCTCGGGCGCCAAGCCCGGAACCCAGCCCGTGACCTGCCAAATGTGCGGCGGCGCGGGTCGCGTGCGCGCCACCCAGGGCTTCTTCTCGATCGAGCGCGCCTGCCCGAGCTGCCACGGCAAGGGCCAGATCATCGCCGATCCGTGCCCAAAATGCTCCGGCCAGGGCCGCGTTACCGAGGAGCGTACGCTCTCAGTCAACATTCCGGCAGGCATCGAGGACGGCACCCGCATTCGCCTGGCGGGCGAAGGCGAGGCGGGCCTGCGCGGGGGGCCGAACGGCGACCTCTACATTTTCCTCTCCATCAAGCCGCACGACATCTTCCAGCGTGACGGCGCGGATCTCTTCTGCAAGGTGCCGATCTCGATGACGACAGCGGCGCTTGGCGGCTCGTTCGAGGTGTCGACGCTTGACGGCACGCAGACGCGCGTGAAGGTTCCGGAAGGCACGCAGAACGGCAAGCAGTTCCGCCTGCGCGGTAAGGGCATGCCGGTGCTGCGCCAGTCGACAGTCGGCGATCTCTACATTCAGGTCGCGGTCGAGACGCCACAACACCTGACCAAGCGCCAGCGCGAACTGCTCGAGGAATTCGAGCGCATCTCCTCGAAGGAGAACCACCCGCAGTCGACCGGCTTCTTCGCGCGGATGAAGGAATTCTTCGATTCCTCCAGCGCCTAAGCAAGACACGTTTTGAGCCCCGCAAGGGGCTCAATTTCTTTAGGGCGCTGTCTTCTGGCGCTCGGCGGCTCCTGAACGCAAGCATGCCGCTGGGTAAAATCGGCCGGTAAAAATCCCCGCAGAGGGTTCCCAAAGGATAGCCTTGCGCATAGGTTACGCCCTGCGACATTTTCTGTTCTGGAGGCGACATCGAAATGGCAGGCAATCTCCGCAGGTCTCTGGCTGAGCGATTCGACGAAGAGCTGAAGTTCTTTAGGACCTGGATTGAGATGCCCAAGGCGGTCGGCGCGATCCTGCCAACCAGCAGCATTACCGCCCGCAAGATGGCGAGCGTCATCAACCCCGCCTCGGGCCTGCCGGTACTGGAGCTGGGACCCGGAACAGGCGTCATCACCAAGGCGATTCTGGAGGCCGGCGTCGCGCCGCAGGACCTCTGGTCGGTCGAATATTCTCCCGACTTCGTCGAACACCTGCGCGAGCACTTTCCGGACGTGAACATCATCCACGGCGACGCGTTCAACCTCGACAAGACGCTCGGTGACAAGCACGACCAACGCTTCGATTCGGTGATTTCCGCCGTGCCGCTGTTGAGCTTCCCTGTTCCCCAGCGGATCGCTTATGTCGAAGCCCTGCTCGACCGTCTGCCGATCGGCCGGCCGGTGGTCCAGATCACCTATTCGCCCCGCTCGCCGGTGCCCGCTCACAAGGGCAATTATGTTGTCGAGCATCTCGACCTCGTGCTGCGCAACATTCCGCCCGCACAGCTATGGGTCTACCGCCGTCCGATGGCGTCCTGACCCTTCCGGGGGCCACACCTTTGACGGTCCCGTTGCCTCGGTTATATCGAGAGGACACGCAACGGGATCGCCAGCCACATGAATCCGAAAATACTCGTCTTCGCCGGCTCGACCCGGACCGGCGCCTACAGCGGCAAGACCGCCGACGTCGCGCAGAAGGAATTGGCGCTGCTCGGCGCGGAAGTGACCCGCATCTCGCTCGGCGACTACCCGCTGCCGATAATGGACCAGGACTACGAGGCTGAGCACGGCATTCCGGAGAACGCCTACCGGCTGTGCCGGCTGATGATCGCCCATGACGGCGTGCTGATCGCGACGCCCGAATACAACGGCTCGGTGCCGCCGCTGCTCAAGAACGCGATCGACTGGGTAAGCCGCATTCGCACCGACAACGGCAAGAAGGTGAAACCCTTCAACGGCAAAATCATCGCCCTGTGCGGCTCCTCCGACGGGCGCTGGGGCGGCATCCGCGCCGTCTCGCACCTGCGCCAGATCCTGTCGCACATGCAGGCAGACCTCATCACGCCGCAATGCCTTGTGCCTGACGGGGCAAATGCCTTTGACGAACACGGCAATTTCGTCGAGGAGAGAATGCTGAGATCGATGCAGACGGTCTGCAAGACACTTACCGAACATGCGTGGCTTCTGTCCGCGCAGTCGCGAGGAGAACGCTGATGAATGGAAGCCTGATTGTCGGCCTCGACCTTCCAACCGTAGCCGAGGCCGAGAAGGCGGTGCGCGAGCTCGACGGGGTCGTCGACTTCTACAAAATCGGCTACCGGCTGGTCTTTGGCGGCGGCCTGGAATTCGCCCGCGACCTCGCGGCGGAAGGCAAGAAGGTCTTCCTCGACATGAAGCTGCTCGACATCGACAACACAGTTGCCGAAGGCGTCGAGAACATCGCCAAGATGGGCGTGTCGATGCTGACGCTGCATGCCTATCCGAAGGCGATGCGCGCGGCGGTCGCCGCTGCGAAGGGCTCTGACCTGTGCCTCCTCGGCGTGACGGTGCTGACATCGATGGATGCCGACGACGTGCGCGAAGCAGGCTACGCCGACGATCCGGCGACGCTGGTGCGCAAGCGCGCCGCACAGGCGCGCGAGGCCGGCATGGGCGGCATCGTCTGCTCGGCTGCGGAAGCCGCCGCGGTGCGCGAGATCCTCGGCGGCGACATGGCGATCGTCACTCCGGGTATTCGCCCAGCCGGAGCGGAAAAGGGCGACCAGAAGCGGGTGATGACGCCGGCCGATGCGCTGCGCGCCGGCGCGACCCACCTTGTCGTCGCCCGTCCGATCATCGGCGCACCGGACCGGCGCGCTGCCGCACAGGCGATCCTCGACGAGATGCAAGCCGCCTGACACCATCAACCAAGGGAGGGAAAAGCATGGCCAAGGGATATTGGATCGCGCATGTCGATGTCCGCGATCCGGAGCGCTACAAGGACTATGTTGCAACGGCTAAGCCTGCATTCGAGCGCTATGGCGCAAGGTTCCTTGCACGCGGCGGCACCTACGAGGTGATGGAAGGCTCAGGCCGGTCCCGCAACGTCGTCATCGAGTTCCCGTCGATGCAGGCGGCAATCGACTGCTACAACAGCCCCGAATACCAGGCCGCCAAGGCCATTCGCGTCACCGTCGCCGATGCCGACATGGTGATCATCGACGGCTTCGAGGGCTGAACCCTCTTTTCAAGAAAGTATCCTGAAGGGGCGCCGCGGCGCCCCTTTTTGCATGTTGCGGCTTGCCGCTGGGTAGTCTGCCGCAAAAAGCCGGATGCTGTATGCAACCTGCCGGTCCGCCCGGTGTTTAACGTCTGAACTCTATTGCATCGCAGCAAAAGCCTGTTAGCTTCTGCGGCAAAATTTTTCCTGACCGGCCGCCTTCGTGCATGCCGGCCGCGGTAAAGGCCCCGAGGTCGTCGCGAATGTACTATCAGCTCTACGAACTCAACCATGCCGCCCTCCAGCCCCTGAGGGCCTATGCGGACGCCGTGCGCGTCATTTCGCAAAGCCCGCTCAACCCGTTTGCGGCAACGCCGATGGGAAGGTCGGTCGCGGCGGCGGCGGAAGTGTTCGAGCGCACCACGCGCCGCTATGCCAAGCCCGCCTTCGGCATCGAGAGCGTGACGGTCGACGGCAAGAGCGTCGCGATCCGCGAGAAGACGGTGTGGACGCGGCCGTTCTGCAGCCTGCTGAACTTCGAGCGCGACCTTCCGGCTGCGCGCGCGGAGCGGGATCCGAAACTGCTGATCGTCGCGCCGATGTCGGGCCACTACGCCACGCTTTTGCGCGGCACGGTGCGCTCAATGGCCGAGCATGCCGACGTCTACATCACCGACTGGGCCGATGCGCGCATGGTGCCTGCCTCGGACGGGCGCTTCGGCCTCGACGACTACGTCGACTACATCATCGACATGCTGCACCACCTCGGGCCGAACACGCATGTGATGGCCGTGTGCCAGCCATCGGTACCGGTGCTGGCTGCGGTGGCCGTCATGGAGGCGCGCGGCGACAAGTTTGCGCCGGCCAGCATGACGCTGATGGGCGGGCCGATCGACACGCGCCGCAACCCGACAGCCGTCAACAAGCTCGCCGAGGAAAAGGGCATCGACTGGTTCCGCGAGAACGTCATCATGCAGGTGCCGTGGCCGAACCCGGGCGCGGGCCGCGACGTCTATCCCGGCTTCCTGCAGCTCACCGGCTTCATGTCGATGAACCTCGACCGTCACCTGATCGCGCACAAAGACTTCTTCATGCACCTTGTGAAGAACGACGGCGACTCGGCGGAGAAGCACCGCGAGTTCTACGACGAGTATCTCGCCGTGATGGACCTGACGGCAGAATTCTATCTTCAGACAGTGGACACTGTTTTCGTCCGCCATGACCTGCCCAAGGGCCAGATGATGCACCGGGGCGAGAAGGTCGACCTCACCGCCGTCCGCAACGTCGCGCTCTTCACCGTCGAAGGCGAGAACGACGACATTTCCGGGCTCGGGCAGACGCAGGCCGCGCACGACCTCTGCATCAACATTCCGCAGGAAAAGCGCGCGCACTATGTGCAGCCGCAGGTCGGCCACTACGGCGTGTTCAACGGCTCGCGCTTCCGCTCGCAAATCGTGCCTCGCATCGTCGACTTCATGGCCGCTCAGACGCAAGGTGCGACCTCAACGACGTCGACAAGCCGCAAGCGTCCCGCTAAAGGTAGCTGATGGCGAATGCCACTGTGTGCCTTGCGCAACAGTAACGTGGCTTCAGTAACCATAAGCTCAATCCAGCCCTTCCGTTCATTGACTTCCGCCCCGTTCAGTCGTTAACAGTTCATTAACGACTAAAACACGCAGTGATCTTGGGGTTAGGGCGTATGTGGGCCACGCTTCGCAGGTGGCAGCCGGGGATTTTCACGGCTTCTCTCCTGCTCATCGCAGCAGCGACAGGATCGACGACGCAGGCGTCCGGCGCCGGCGCGATGATCACCGGCGGCCTCACCTCCCAGCCGATTGGCCACTACGAATTCTGCAAGCGCTTCGCTTCCGAATGCTCGATCCGTCCGCGCGACAGCGGCCCGGTGATCGTCACCGACGCCCTGTGGAACCAGATCAGCGAAGTCAACAAGGCGGTCAACGCGGCTGTGAAGCCGATGAGCGACTATGACGTCTACGGCCAGGACGAATACTGGGCGTATCCGGAGCAGTCCGTCGGCGACTGCGAGGACTATGTCCTCGAGAAGCGTCGCCAGCTCAACGCGCTCGGCATTTCGCTGTCCAACCTGCTGATCACCGTGCTGCGCAAGCCGGACGGCGAGGGGCATGCAGTGCTGACGGTTCGCACCAACCGCGGCGACTTCATCCTCGACAACCTCAATGACGAGCTGCGCGCCTGGAACGAGACGGGCTACCAGTTCCTCAAGCGGCAGGCCGCCAATCATACCGGCCGCTGGGTGACGATCTACGACGACCAGAACATGCTGGTCGGCTCGGTGGACTGAGCATTCCGCATTTCCTCTGCCCGCGGGCGGAGCGGCTTCGAGCTGCCCGCTAACGGTCGCGAGTACCCTGTCTCCCCCTCACGCAGCCTGGCGCATGCGCTCGCCCGCCATGCGATAGGAAATCGCTTCTGCCAGATGGATACGGCCGACGCTGTCTGCGCCGTCGAGATCGGCAATGGTGCGCGCGACCTTCAGCACACGATGGTAGGCGCGGGCGGAAAGGCCGAGCTTGTCGCTGGCATCGCGCAGCAGCGCTGATCCCGGCTGGTCGAGCTTGACGATCTCCTCAATCAGTCCCGTCGGGCAATGCGCATTGACCGTAACATCCCTGATGCCCAGCGCCTGGTAGCGCGCAGCCTGCAATTCACGGGCGCGGGCGACGCGCTGGGCAACCACCGCGCTTGATTCCGCGCGGCCCGGAGCGATGAGGTCGCTGGCGGTCACCGCCGGCACCTCAATCCTGAGGTCGATACGGTCGAGCAGCGGGCCGGACAGCCGCGCCTGATAATCGGCCCGGCAGCGGTCGCCACGCGCGCAGCGATGGCCGGGCTCGCCCGCCATGCCGCATCGGCACGGGTTCATCGCCGCGACGAGCTGGAACTTTGCCGGGTAGCTGACGCAGCCATTGGCGCGCGCGACAACGCACTCGCCGCTCTCGAGCGGCTGGCGCAGCGCATCGAGCGTCTGCGGCGAAAATTCCGGCAGTTCGTCGAGGAAGAGAACCCCGTGATGGGCAAGCGAGGCCTCGCCGGGACGCACCCGCATGCCGCCGCCGACAAGGGCTGCCATGGTCGCGGAATGATGCGGCGCACGGAACGGCCTGCGGTCCGACAGCCGCCCGCCTGGAATGGCGCCCGCCATTGAAGCAATCATCGACACGTCCAGAAGTTCGCGCGGTGACAGCGCCGGCAGTATCGACGGCAGCCGCTGAGCCAGCATGGACTTGCCGGAACCGGGAGGGCCGACCATCAGAAGATTGTGCGCGCCAGCGGCCGCAATCTCCAGCGCGCGGCGGGCGCTCTCCTGCCCCTTGATGTCGGCAAGGTCGGGCAGGTTCGATGCCGGCGGCTGGATCGCGGGCTCGGGGCGCGAGAGCGCCTGCAGGCCGCGAAAGTGGTTGGCAAGCGCGATCAGGCTGCGCGGGGCGAGGATGTCGATGTCGGCGCCGGCCCATGCGGCCTCCGCACCGACGGCATGCGGGCAGATCAGCCCCTTGCCGAGCGCATTGGCGCCCACCGCGGCAGGCAGAGCGCCGGCGACCGGGGCGGTGGTGCCGTCGAGTGCGAGTTCTCCGACAACGACATAGTCGGCCAGCGCATCCGGGGGGATCGCGCCGAGCGCAGCCATCAGGCCGAGTGCAATCGGGAGGTCATAATGACTGCCTTCCTTCGGCAGATCGGCAGGCGCAAGGTTCACGGTCACGCGCTTGGCCGGCATGGCAAGGCCGGAGGCATGGAGCGCCGCCTGCACCCGCTCGCGGCTTTCGGCCACCGCCTTGTCAGCGAGGCCGACGATCTGCATGCCCACCTTGCCGGGCGCGACCATGACCTGGACATCGACCGGAATGGCCTCGATGCCCTCGAAGGCGACAGTGGTGACGCGTGCGATCATGCTGCCCCCTGCCCCGCCGCATGGCGGCGTGTCCCCGAACGGAACCTTACGCCTTCAGAGAAGCACAAGCACAACCAATTTACAAGAACATTTGCAGAACAATTTGCTTGAAGGTTGCAAAAGGTTGCAGTTCCGGAACGTTTGTTCCTGATGCATTCGGAAATTTGGCCGCGCCTATTGATGCGTTGCTTCTAGGAACAGCAACGTCTCCAGCATTTCTACTGGTCAGCGCGGGAGATGCGGAAGAACGGCGGCGGGCGACGCCTTGCGGCGCGCCTGCGCGGAAGAGAAAAGATCAGCGCTTGGCTTCGACCGCATCCCAGAAGAGAGCCGCGATGTCGGCGCCGCCGAAGCGCTTCACTTCGCGCACGCCGGTCGGCGAGGTGACGTTGATTTCGGTCATGTAGTCGCCGATCACGTCGATGCCGACGAGGATGAAGCCGCGCTCGCGCAGCGACGGGCCGATGCGGTCGCAGATCTCGCGCTCGCGCTCGGTGAGTTCGGTCGGCTCGGCGCGGCCGCCGGCGTGCATGTTGGAACGCGCATCATGCTCGGCCGGGACGCGGTTGATGGCGCCGACCGGCTCGCCGTCGATCAGGATGATGCGCTTGTCGCCCTTGCGCACGTCCTTGAGGTAGCGCTGGACGATGAACGGCTCGCGGAAGATCTGGCCGAACATCTCGAGCAGCGACGAGAGATTCCGGTCGGCCTCCGGCAGATGGAAGATGCCGGCGCCGCCATTGCCGTAGAGCGGCTTGACGATGATGTCGCCGTACTTTTCGCGGAACTCCATGACCTCGCGCGGATCCTTGGTGATCAGCGTCTCCGGCATCAGGTCGGGGAACTCAGTGACGAAGATCTTCTCCGGGCTGTTGCGCACCCAGGCCGGGTCATTGACCACAAGCGTCTTCGGGTGAATGCGCTCCAGCATGTGGGTGGTGGTGATGTAGTTCATGTCGAAGGGCGGGTCCTGGCGCAGCAGGATCACGTCCATCTCGGAGAGGTCAGTGCGGACCGGCTCGCCGAGCGTGTAGTGGTCGCCCTTCACGTCGCGGACTTCCATCTCCTCGATGCGGGCGAAGACGCGGCCGTCCTGCATGGTCAGGCGGTCAGGCGTGTAGTGATAGAGCTTGTGGCCACGGCGCTGCGCCTCAAGGGACAGCGCGAACGAGGTATCCCCGGCGATGTTGACCGTAGAGATGTGGTCCATCTGGACCGCGACCTTGAGCGACATGTGACCTTCCCGTGTTCCTGACGTTCTCCGCATTTAGATGCTTGCGGCGCTCTTGCCTAGACCGGCGGGAAACGGCGGGCGGCGGCTTTACCCTTTCTGAAGCGGTGCGGGCTAGGCTTCGCAGCGGGAAAGGTGGGGGAGCAGTATGGATATTGCCAATGTCTGTGCAGGCGGGAATTCCCGCTCGAATGCCCTCGGCCATGCCGCGATGGCGCTTGCCGGCACAGCCGCGATGCTAGCCTTCCATACAGCACGCGGATTTCCCTCGCTGGCTGACAGCGGCGGCGACAATGACAGCGTGCTGCGGCTGGTGCAGGTCCGCGACCTGCTTGGCGGACAAGGCTGGTATGACCCGACGCAGTACCGGATGGGGCTCGAGAGCGGCTTTGCGATGCACTGGTCGCGGCTGGTCGACGCGCCGATTGCGCTGCTGGTCGCCTTGTTCGGCGAAACGGTGGCGCTCATCATCTGGCCGAGCCTCCTGTTCGCGGCTTCGCTCTACCTGATTTTTCGTGCCGCCCGCGCGCTCGGCGGGGAAGCTGCGATCCTGCCTGGCTTCATCCTCGGCGGGCTTTCGCTCTATTTCGTTGGCGTGTTCCGGCCCGGCGCGCTCGACCATCACAACGTTCAGCTGGTGCTGACCCTTGCCGCGATCGCCTGCCTGATCGACGGCAAGCGCCCGGCATGGGCAGGAATCTGTGCGGCGGGAATGCTCGCGGTCGGCATGGAGGCCGCACCTTACGCGGCCGCGGCCTGCGTCATCGCGGCGGTATGGTTCCTGTTTGATGGAGAAAGCGGCGCACGGATTGCCCGACGTTTCGGGGCGGGCTTTGCAGCTGCCTGCGCCGCCGTCTTCTTCGCCACCATCGCCCCGCAGTCCTATTTCGCCGCAGCATGCGACGCCTTCTCGCTGCCGCAGGCGCTGCTGGGCGTCCTTGGCGGGGCGGGACTCGCGGCCATTGCCTCTGTGCCGGCACTGCAGTCGCGGTGGATTGGCCGGCTTATTGCGCTGGCAGCGCTGGGCGCCATTTGCGGCGCGATCCTCGTCATTGGATTTCCGCAGTGCCTTGGCGAGCCCTATGCCGATCTCGATCCGCGCCTGAAGGAATTCTGGCTGGGATCTGTGGTCGAGGCGCAGTCGTTCATCGCGCTGCTGCACGACGAACCGGCAAAGCTGCTGACCGTCTATGTGACGCCCTTGCTTGGAATTCTGGTGCTTGCCGCGATGATCCTGCGGGCTGAGAAGCGGCGCGAGGCGATGATCGTCGCAGCATTCCTCGCAATGGCGTTTGCGGTCAGCATCTGGCAGGTGCGAGGCTCGACCTTCTCGGTGCCCCTCGCAACCATCGCGCTGGCCGCGTGGATCGGCAAAGCGCGCGCCCGCGCCGAGCGGGACAAGACGCCAATGGCGCAGTTCGCAATGGCGCTGTCGTGGATCGTCTCGGCGAACCTCGTCTGGCAGCTGGTCGCGATGCCGTTTCTGTCGGAAGAAGAAGCGGCCGCCGGGGAAACCGCGTCGGAATGCTATGCCCATGCCGACTATGCGGCCGCTGCCGCGCTGCCGCCGGGAACCATCGCCGTCATCTCCAATCTCGGTTCATCGGTGCTTGCCAACACTCCGCACCGGGTACTTGCAGGCCCCTATCATCGCAACCAGCAGGGCAATGTCGCCAATCTCGACCTGATGATGGCGAAGGCTGACGAAGCAGCGGAGCTGGCGCTGAAAACGGGCGTTGACTACGTCGCGCTCTGCCCCGGCAATCCGGAGACGAATGCGCTCGTGAAATGGGCGCCTGAGGGGCTCGTTGCGCGCCTTGCGGGCGGGCAGGTTCCCGACTGGCTCCAAACTGCCGCAACGGGACCCCTGCTGATATGGCAGGTTCATGTAAGCGACAGGTAATAAAGGGAAATCTGCGGCAACGATACGCTTCCTAAACACTTTTGTGAGAGGGTCTTACTGGGGAAAACCAAACGTACCTAGCGTCAGGGGAGACAATGCCGAACCCGTTTGCCATAGGACCAGTTGCTTCGGAGGGTACAGATCTTGCCTTCACCGATCCGCTGACGGGTCTTGGCAATCTGCGGCGGTTCTTCGACAAGATCGACCGCCTCATCGTCGAGCGCGCCGACGATCCGGCGCCGTTTGCGATCGGCATCCTCGACCTCGACGGCTTCAAGCCGATCAACGACCTGTTCGGCCGCAAGGCGGGCGACGACATCCTGCAGCAGGTCGCGATGCGCCTGCGCGCGGCGATGGACCCGCACTCGACGGTCTCGCGCGTGGGCGCGGACGAGTTCGCCTTCCTGTTTCCGATGGTGTTCAGCGAGGAAGCGGTAGTCGAGCGCACCAACATGCTGATCGAGATCCTGTCGGCTCCCTATGACGTCGGCAACCGCACCGCGCGGCTCTCCGCCTCCGCCGGCTGCTCTCTGCTGTTCTCGTGCGATGAAAACACCGAGACGCTGGTCTCGAAGGCGGAAACTGCTCTCTACCACGCCAAGCGCTCCGGGCGCGGCAAGGTGGTGGTCTACACCCGTGAGATGGAAGAAGCCGCCAAGCGCATCACCCGCATCGAGCAGGCGTTGCGCCGCGCCGTTTCCGCCGGCGAGGTCGAGCCGTTCTTCCAGCCGATCGTCGATCTGCGCAGCCGCCGCGTCATCGGCTTCGAGGCACTTGCACGCTGGACCGATCGCGACCTCGGCTTCGTGCCGCCGGACGTATTCATCCCGATTGCCGAGGAGCGCGGCATCATCGGATCGCTGAGCCAGCTGCTCCTGGAGAAGGCGACGCGCGCCGCCAATCAGTGGCCTGACGAGCTATTCCTGTCGTTCAACCTGTCGCCCTCGCAGCTGGTCGACCAGAACACCGCCTACCAGGTGCTGTCGATGCTCGCCCGCAACCAGTTCGACCCGCGCCGGCTCGAGATCGAGATCACCGAGACCGGCCTGATGACCGACGCGAGCTCCGCCGAGAAGATCATCAGCGAATTGCGCGGCGTCGGCATGCGCATCTCGCTCGACGATTTCGGCACCGGTCAGTCCTCGCTCGGACGCCTGCGCGACTTCCAGTTCGACAAGCTGAAGATCGACCGCGCCTTCGTCTCGTCGATCCTCGAGGACAAGCCGTCGGAGCACATCATCCGCGCCATTCTTGCCATGTGCGAGGGGCTCGGCATGAACGTAGTGGCCGAAGGCATCGAGACCGATGCCCAGGCTGCGCGGCTGACGGAATTCGGATGCACCGGCGGGCAGGGCTACCTGTTCGGAAAACCGAACAACTCGGAACTCACCATGGCCTTCCTTCACGAAGTCTATGGCGTCAAGAAACGTTCCCGTATTGCGGTCTGACCCCTAGCCGACCTTCTGCAGGCAGATCTTCGTGTGCCCGGCCCGGATGAACCCGAGTTCCGCCGCGGCTGCCTTCGACAGATCGATCACCCGGCCGCTGATGAACGGGCCGCGATCGTTGACCCGCACCACGACCGACTTGCCGTTGCGCTGGTTGGTGACCTTGATTTTTGATCCGAAGGGGAGAGAGCGGTGCGCCGCCGTCATGGCGGAGGGGTTCATGCGTTCGCCGGAAGCCGTCTTGGACCCGAGCGCATACCAGGATGCACCACCACATTGGGCCGCGGCTTGAACCACCGAGAGAGAGAGAAATGCTGCTGCGAGGGTAACGGCCTTTGATGCCTTCATGCGCCGGGGTGCTCCTGATTGTTGAACCTGGACCCGCGCGTAGAAAGGGAATCAGGCAGGGATCGGACCCTGCCGGACAATTATCGAGTCACAATGTTACATTGCGGCCGTGCAATGCCCGGTTGCATGCCGGGGATTTCCCGCCGCGGAGAGGTTCGCAGCCGCGCGTTTTTCTCTAAGATGCGTCCGACTTCATCCGGAGGGAGGACGAGATGGCAGTGACGGCAGAAGCCGGCAACATCGGCTGGAAAGGGATCGACGCAATCCTGCCCGGCGTCGACGGTAACGATCACCAGCTTTCCGCCCACTGCGGTCCGGGCGGTCTCGTCATCGCCTTCATCTGCAACCACTGCCCCTATGTGAAGGGGCAGATCGAACGCATGGTCGCGGACGCTGCATTTCTCGACGCACACGGCGTCGGCTTCGTCGCCATCAACTCGAACGATGCGACCGCCTACCCGGAAGATTCCTTTGAAAACATGAAGTTGTTCGCACGCGAACACCGCATGCGCTTCCCCTACCTCTACGACGAAGACCAGTCGGTCGCCCGCGCCTACGGGGCGGTTTGCACGCCCGACATCTTCGGCTTCGACGCCGACATGCGGCTGCAGTATCGCGGACGGCTGGATGCCTCACGCCATCGCGACGCGCCGGCGGATCTCAGGCGCGACCTCGTCGAGGCGATGATCGAAATCGCCCGCACGGGCAAGGGCCCGGCGGAGCAAATCCCTTCGATCGGCTGTTCCATCAAATGGAAGAACCCGCAATAGCGCTTCCCTTCTGGCGCGGTCGATAGCCTTCTGTGGCGCTGTCGAGCTCAGGATTGATGGGCCCTAATCAAAGCAGAAAATTTGTGAAGCAGTTTAAGGCTGCGACAGGAAACCTCATGCCTCAGTCATCCCGCCACCCGGACATCGACGGCCGCTACGCCTGGCTTAGACTCATCCTGTCGATCCTGATCGGCACCATCGGCAGCGTCGGCATGTGGTCCGTCGTCGTGGTGCTGCCGGAAGTGCAGGCGGAATTTGCCGTCGACCGCGCCTCGGCTTCGCTGCCCTACACGATGACGATGGTGGGTTTCGCGATCGGCAATGTCTGGCTTGGCCGCTTCGCCGACCGTGCCGGCATTGTCGTGCCGCTGCTGCTGGCAACCGCAGCGCTGTTCCTTGGCTACATCGCTGCTGCGGTCGTCACCTCCATCTGGCTGTTTGCCATTCTGCAGGCGCTGGTTGGCTTTGGTGCTGCCGCGACCTTCGGCCCACTGATGGCCGACCTTTCGCACTGGTTCGACAAGCGCCGCGGCGTTGCCGTCGCGGCGGCCGCCAGCGGCAACTATTTTGGCGGCGCCATCTGGCCGATCCTGATGCAGATGACAATAACCAGCGAGGGATGGCGCTTCACCTATGCGGTCATCGGCATTGCCTGCCTCGTCGGCATGCTGCCGCTTGCCCTGATGCTGCGCCGGCGCGCGCCGCATGTCGGCGCCCCGGCTGGCACCCCTCAGGTTGCACCGCCACGGCAGATCGACCTCTCGCCGCGCGCGCTGCAGCTCCTGCTGGCGATTGCCGGCATCGGCTGCTGCATGGCTATGGCAATGCCGCAGGTGCACATCGTTGCCTACTGCGTCGACCTCGGCTTCGGCGTCGCGCGCGGCGCTGAGATGCTGGCGCTGATGCTGGTCGGTGGCGTGTTCAGCCGCCTCGCCTCAGGCTTCCTCGCCGACTACATCGGCGGCGTGAAGACGCTGCTGATCGGCTCGGTGCTGCAGTGCCTGGCGCTCACCGCTTACATCCCATTCGACGGGCTTGCCTCGCTCTACATCGTTTCGCTGGTGTTTGGCCTGTCGCAGGGCGGCATCGTTCCGGCCTATGCGATCATCATTCGCGAATATCTGCCGGCGCACGAGGCTGGTCAGCGCGTTGGTCTGGTGATCCTCGCCACCATCGTCGGCATGGCGGTCGGCGGCTGGATGTCTGGCTGGATCTACGACGTCACCGGCTCGTATGCCGCAGCCTTCCTCAATGGCATTGGCTGGAACGTGCTCAACATCGCGATCATGCTGTTGATCCTGTGGCGCACGCGCCTGCCTCGCGCCGCCACCGCCTGAAGTTACCAAACAGAAATACAGGAACGTCCCGATGACGAAGCCCTTTGCCATCGCCGTTGCGCCCAACGGAGCGCGCCGCACCAAGGCCGATCACCCGCGACTGCCGATGACTGCATCAGAAATCGCGCGCGACGCCGCCGAAGCGCTGGAAGCAGGGGCGGCGATGATCCACCTGCATGTGCGCGACACAAACGGTGCCCATACGCTGGATGCCGACCTCTACCGCGAGGCGGTGGCGGCGGTGAAGGAAACCGTCGGCGACCGTCTCGTCATCCAGATCACCACAGAAGCCGTCGGCCGCTACACGCCGCAGGAGCAGATTGCGGTGATCGATGCGTTGACGCCGGAATCAGTATCGATCGCACTGCGCGAAATCCTGCCCGAAGGTCAGGATGAGCGCGAGGCGGCGGCACTGTTCGAACGGATCGAAAAGGCCGGCACGCTCTACCAGATCATCATCTACGAGGCGGCCGAGCTGGCGCGGCTCGATCAGCTGGCCGCGCGCGGCATCCTCCCCGAGGGGCCGCTCGCGGTGCTGGCGGTCGCCGGCCGCTACACCGAGCAGGGCGCGACCGACGCCGAGCTCAACGCCTACATCGCCGCAAACATTTCCCGGCACCAGTGGATGATGTGCGCCTTCGGGCCGCAGGAAACGCAGTTCATGATCCGCGCGGCGCATGCCGGCGGCAATGCCCGCGTCGGCTTCGAGAACAATCTCTGGCTGCCCGACGGCTCAATTGCGCCGTCGAATGCGGCGATCGTTGCCGCAACTGCCGCCGGGTGCGCGGCATCCGGCCGTCCGCTCGCCTCCGCGGACGACCTGCGCAGCGGCTGCCAGCCTGACGCGTCAGAAGGCCTTGAAAGTCAGCGTCGTCAGCGAACGGACAATGCCCGGCACGTTGGCGACGTTGTCGTTGATGAACTTGCCGATATCGACGCCGTCCTCGATGTAGATCTTCATCAGGAGGTCGTAGTCGCCGCTGGTGGAGTAAAGCTCCGACGCGACCTCGCGCTTGAACAATTCGTCGGCGACCTCGTAGGTCCGGCCCGGCGAAACCTGAAGCTGCACGAAAACCGCTCTCATCAAACCTGCTCCGGTAAAAACTGCTCAGTCCTATCTGCCAGAGTTGACGTGCGCCGTCACCCCATCAGCAGCGTGCGCGTCAGCGCATGCTCCGGGTCGGCAAGACCATCAACGACGTTGAAGTGATGGCGGTCGGGTTCCTCCACCGTCATGGCCGTCGCACCAAGGCCAGTCCAGACATTCGCAAGCAGCGCGTTCTGGCGGATGAATTCGGAGCGCTCGCCCGCGCCGACCCAGCAGCAGAGCTTTGCGCCGCTGACCGGCTCGAGCAGCACCGGGCTTTCGGCCCGCGCCTCTGCCGCGTCGAGGTGAAGGCTCGCATTCATCTTCGTGTTGAGGAGCGGGCGAAGGTCGTGCACGCCCGAGATCGAGACGACGTCGGCGATGCGCGCGCGTGTCTCTTCGCCGAGCGGCGAATTGGTGCAGATCATCCGTGTTGCAAGATGCCCACCCGCGGAATGGCCGGTAAGATATATGGGACCTTCGACCAGCGCCGCCGCAGCTTCCACCGCCGCGCCGATCTCCTTGACGATGCCGGAAATGCGGATGTCGGGACAGAGCGTGTAGCTGGGCACCGCCACCGCAAAGCCATGTGCCATCGGCCCTTCAGCGAGATGCGAAAAGATCGTCCCGTCGAGCTTCATCCAGAAGCCGCCATGGATGAAGATGACCAGGCCCTTCGGTGCTCCTTCCGGGAGGAACAGATCGAACAGGTTGCGTGGACGCTCGCCATAGCTCAGCGCGAGCTTGGCGCGGCCTGCTTCCTCCATCTTGGTACGGAAGGGTCCGGAGAGGTCGGCCCAGCGCTGCGGCCATTCCTCGCCGCGCGGAATGTTGGGCGCATTCGCGTAGGCGTCATCCCAGTCGGTAATGCGGTGAAAGATCATGCGGCGCTGCTCCCCTTGAACCGCAAGACCAATCGCGCAGACGCCGCATTCCTGTCCAGCCAGAAATATTTCAACCTTGAAGTTTTATGCTTGAAGGATGCCCTTTTCAGTGTCATCCTGCCTTACAGAATAAAAAACACAATATTGGGGAACGCGGAGAATGAAGGTTGCCGTCCTTGGCGGCGGGCCTGCGGGTCTGTATTTCGCCATCTCGATGAAGTTGCGTGATCCCTCGCATGAGGTCACAGTCTTCGAGCGAAACCGGCCCGACGACACCTTCGGCTGGGGTGTGGTTCTATCCGACGAGACCCTCGATAATCTTGCCGCCAACGACGAAAAGAGCGCAGCAGCAATCCGCGAACACTTCGCCTACTGGGACGACATCGCGGTCGTTCACAAGGGCGTGCGCACGGTCTCGACCGGCCACGGCTTCTGCGGCATCGGCCGTATGCGGCTGCTGATCCTGTTGCAGGAGCGTGCCCGCGAGCTCGGCGTTGACCTGCGCTTCCAGACGGAGGTCGAGGACCACGAAGAGCTGATGGCGCGCTACGACCTCGTCCTTGCCGCCGACGGCCTCAACTCAAAAACCCGCGCCACCTTTGCCGAGCACTTCAGGCCGGACATCGACGTGCGCAAGTGCAAATTCGTCTGGCTCGGCACGCGCCAGAAGTTCGATGACGCTTTCACCTTCATCTTCGAGAAGACCGAGCACGGCTGGGTGTGGGCGCACGCCTACCAGTTCGATGCCGACACGGCGACTTTCATCGTCGAGTGCACGCAGCAGACCTGGGAGAAGTTCGGCTTCGGCGAGATGACCAAGGAAGAGTCGATCGGCACCTGCGAACGGATCTTCAGGGACCACCTCGGCGGCCACAGCCTGATGTCGAACGCCAACCACATTCGCGGTTCGGCCTGGATCAACTTTCCGCGGGTGCTGTGCGAGCGATGGTCCTACAAGAACGTCGTGCTGATGGGCGACGCGGCAGCGACCGCCCATTTCTCGATTGGCTCGGGCAGCAAGCTCGCGCTGGAATCAGCCATTGCGCTTGCCGACTATCTCCACTCGGAGCCCACGCTCGAGGCAGCGTTCGCCAAGTATGAGGACGCACGGCGCACGCAGGTGCTGCGGCTGCAGTCGGCGGCGCGCAACTCGATGGAGTGGTTCGAGGAGGTCGAACGCTATCTCGACCTCGACCCGGTGCAGTTCAACTACGCGCTGCTGACGCGTTCGCAGCGCATCAGCCACGAGAATTTGCGCCTGCGCGACGCCAGCTGGCTCGGCGACGCCGAAAAATGGTTCCAGCAGAAGGCCGGTGCCCCGCACTGCACGCAGCGCGCGCCGATGTTCGCACCCTTCCGGCTGCGCGGGCTGGAGCTCAAGAACCGCATCGTCGTCTCGGCGATGGCGCAGTACAAGGCCGTCGACGGCACGCCGACGGACTGGCACCTCGTCCATTATGGCGAGCGGGCCAAGGGCGGCGCTGGCCTCGTCACCATCGAGATGACGTGCGTGTCACCCGAGGGGCGCATCACGCCGGGCTGCCCCGGCTTCTACAAGCCGGAGCACGAGGCGGCGTGGAAGCGCATCGTCGACTTCGTCCATAACGAGACGACCGCAAAAGTCTGCGCGCAGCTCGGTCATTCCGGCGCCAAGGGTTCGACTCAGGTCGGCTGGGAAGATGCCGACTGCCCGCTGCCCGAAGGCAACTGGCCGCTGATCTCAGCCTCGGCGACACCGTGGCAGGAAGGCAACCAGGTGCCGAAGGCGATGGACCGCGCCGACATGGACATGGTGCGCGACCAGTTCGTCGCTTCCGCCGAGATGGCGAACCGCTGCGGCTTCGACATGCTGGAGCTGCACATGGCGCACGGCTACCTGCTGTCGTCCTTCATCTCGCCGCTCACCAATTTGCGCACCGACGAATATGGCGGCTCGCTGGAAAACCGCATGCGGTTCCCGCTAGAGGTGTTCCACGCTGTGCGCGCCGTCTGGTCCGACGACAAGCCGATTTCGGTGCGCATCTCGGCCAATGACTGGGTCGGCGACGAGGGCGTGACGCCGCAGGAGGCGGTCGAGATCGCCCGGATGCTGCAGGCTGCCGGCGTCGACATCTGCGACGTCTCGGCCGGCCAGACCTCGAAGCGCGCGCGCCCCGTTTATGGCCGCATGTTCCAGACGCCGTTCTCCGACCGGATCCGCAACGAGACCGGCATGGCGACCATGGCGGTCGGCAACATCTACGAGCCGGATCACGTCAACTCGATCCTGATGGCCGGCCGCGCCGACCTCGTCTGCCTCGCCCGCCCGCACCTCGCGGATCCCTACTGGACGCTGCATGCGGCCGCGAAGCTCGGCGACAAGGGCGTGACCTGGCCGAACCCGTACCTGCCCGGCCGCGACCAGCTCTACCGCCTCGCCGAACGCGGGCCGGAGCTGATGACGGGGAAGGTGTGATGATGGCCAGCCGCCCCAATTCGGAGATTTCCGCATGACGAGATTCAAGCACGCATTGGTAACGGGCGGCGGTACCGGTATCGGGCAGGCGATCGCGGAAAGCCTTGCGGGCGCCGGAATGGAAGTCACCATCTGCGGGCGCAACATAGAGCCGCTCGAAAAGGTGGCATCGCGCAATCCGCGCATCCATACGCTCACCTGCGACGTCACTGACGAAGACTCCGTTGCCGCGCTCTACGAAACCGCACAGGCGGCGCGCGGCAATTTCGATGTCATCATCGCCAATGCCGGCATCGCCACCAGCGCGCCGGTGGGCAAGACCTCGCTGGCGATGTGGCAGCAGACACTGGCGGTCAACTTGACGGGCGCGTTTCTGACCGTCCGTCCGGCGATGGACACGATGAAGCGGGCTGGTGGGGGACGCATCGTGTTCATCGCCTCCATCGCCGGGCTCAAGGGCGCGCCGTACATCGCCGCCTATACCGCCTCCAAGCACGGCGTCGTCGGGCTGATGCGCTCAATGGCTGCCGAGCTCGCGCGCACGCCGGTGACCGTCAACGCCGTCTGCCCCGGCTATGTTGAGACGCCGATGCTCGAGCGCACCATCGCCAACATCATCGAGAAGACCGGCCGCGACGAGCAGACCGCGCGGGAGGCAGTCGCCCGCGGCAATCCGCAGGGACGCATCATCGAGCCGCAGGAAGTTGCCGACGCCGTCATGTGGCTGTGCTCGGACGGCGCGCGCTCCGTGACCGGCCAGACCATCGCGATCACCGGAGGCGAGCAGTGATGGACGCACCCGCTGCGGAGCCGGCTGCCCAGCAGAACAACCGCGAGCGGCTACGCCTGTGGATCCGGCTGCTGCGCGTTGCGCGCATCGTCGAGGGCGAGCTGCGCGAGCGGCTGAAGCGCGAGTTCGATTCAACGCTGCCGCGCTTCGACGTCATGTCCGCGCTCTACCGCGAACGCGAGGGCATGCTGATGAGCGACCTGTCGCGCTTCCTGCTCGTCTCGAACGGCAACGTGACCGGCATCGTCGACCGGCTGGTGAGCGAGGGACTCGTTGTCCGCTCGAGCCGCGAGGGCGACCGCCGCACCTCGATCGTACGGCTGACCGATGCCGGCGTCGAACGTTTTGCCGCAATGGCGGAAGCCCACCGCAGCTGGGTGGAGGAACTCCTGCACGACATCAGCGAGGACGACGCGCGCGAGCTGTCATCGATGCTGAAGGCGTTCCGCAGCAACTGGGAGAGCGAACATTGACCAACATGGCCGGCCTCAAGCCGCAGCATTTCATCTGGCAGGTCGAGGACCGTGCCGCGACGATCCGGCTCAACCGGCCGGAACGCAAGAACCCGCTGACCTTCGACAGCTACGCCGAGCTGCGCGACACGTTTCGCGCGCTGGCCTATGCGGATGATGTGGACGTCGTCGTCTTCCTGCCGAACGGCGGCAATTTCTGCTCGGGCGGCGACGTGCATGACATCATCGGCCCGCTGGTCGGCATGGACATGAAGGGCCTGCTCGCCTTCACCCGCATGACCGGCGACCTCGTCAAGGCGATGATCGCCTGCGGCAAGCCGGTAATCTCGGCGGTCGACGGCGTGGCGGTCGGCGCAGGCGCCATCATCGCCATGGCCTCGGACTTGAGGCTCGCGACGCCGGAGGCAAAGACGGCATTCCTATTCACTCGCGTCGGCCTTGCTGGCTGCGACATGGGCGCGTGCGCGATGCTGCCGCGCATCATCGGCCAGGGCCGCGCCGCGGAGCTTCTCTACACCGGCCGCACCATGAGCGCGGCCGAAGGCGAGCGCTGGGGCTTCTACAACCGGCTGATCGAGGCAGGCGAGCTCGAAGCCGAGGCGATCAGGCTGGCTAGGCAGATCGCCGCTGGCCCGACCTTCGCGCACGGCATCACCAAGACCCAGATCAACCAGGAATGGTCGATGGGGCTCGAACAGGCGATCGAAGCCGAAGCGCAGGCGCAGGCGATCTGCATGCAGACCAAGGATTTTGAGCGCGCCTACCACGCCTTCGTCGCCAAGGAACGACCGGTGTTCGAAGGGAACTGAGATGCGAACCGCCGCCCCCTCCACCATGCTGCGCATGGTCCCCCTCCCCCGTAAACGGGGGAGGATCCAGCGCTGGTGGCAAGGAAATCGCGAAGCCGGAAACGGTCAGGCCTGGATCCTCGGGTCAAGCCCGAGGATGACGAGGCGGGAAGGTTTGCGGAACAACGAAGGGCGTCGCGATTGGGCTGAGCACCGGACTTTCTTCGTCATGCCCGGGCTTGACCGGGGCATCCATGCCGGAACGCCGATGACATGGGCACGGACGATGCTCACATGCGCGACGCCCGGATCCTCCCCTGCGCAGCGGGGGAGGTGGCGCGAAGCGCCGGAGGGGGCGTGCAATGCACGAGAGATAGCGGACACGTTGGCGCTCACCCTCGCCCCCTCCACCATGCTGCGCATGGTCCCCCTCCCCCGTAAACTGGGGAGGATCCAGCGCCGGCAAGCGCGCACAGGCGTCCCGAGGAGCCTTGCCCATGGCTGATCGCAGCTTCCTTTCCTGGCCGTTCTTCGAGGAGCGCCATCGCGAGCATGCCGAAAGGCTGGAGGAATGGTGTGCGGCCAATCTTCCCGTCGATCACCATGACGTTGATGCGGCCTGCCGCAAGCTGGTCGAAACCCTCGGCGAGGCGGGGTTCCTGCTGCCGACGGCGATCGACCCCAGCAATCCGCAACCGCTCGACGTGCGCACCCTTTGCATCTCGCGCGAGACGCTGGCGCGGCATGACGGGCTCGCCGACTTCGCCTTCGCCATGCAGGGACTTGGCACCGGCGCGATCAGCCTGTTCGGCACGCCCGAGCAGCAGAGGTGGTTGGAAAAGACCCGCACCGGCAAGGCGATCTCCGCCTTCGTGCTGACCGAGCCGCGCTCGGGCTCGGACGTCGCCAACATGGAAATGACCGCGACACGCGATGGCGGCGACTACATCCTTTCCGGCGAAAAGACCTGGATTTCCAACGGCGGCATCGCCGATCTCTACTGCGTCTTTGCCCGCACCGGCGAAGCCCCGGGTGCGAAGGGAATTTCCGCCTTCCTCGTGCCGGCCGACACGCTCGGCCTGAAGATCGCCGAGCGGCTGGAGACGATTGCGCCGCATCCGCTGGCGCGGCTCGTCTTCGATGATATGCGCCTTCCCGCCTCCGCGATGATCGGCAAGCCGGGCGAAGGGTTCAAGATCGCCATGTCGGTGCTCGACGTGTTCCGCTCGACCGTGGGCGCGGCGGCGCTCGGTTTTGCCCGCCGCGCGCTCGACGAGACGCTGGCGCGCGTCAGCCAGCGCCAGCTGTTCGGCGCGCCTTTGTTCGACCTGCAGATGGTGCAGGGCAATGTCGCGGAAATGGCGCTCGACGTCGATGCGGCGGCACTTCTCGTCTACCGCGCCGCGTGGACGAAGGATTCTGGGGCTGCGCGCGTTACCCGCGAGGCGGCAATGGCAAAACTCTACGCCACCGACCGGGCCCAGTCCGTGATCGACAAGGCGGTACAGCTTCATGGCGGCGACGGTGTGAAAAAGGGGCACATCGTCGAGAGCCTTTATCGGGAAATCCGGGCACTCCGCATCTACGAGGGCGCGTCAGACGTCCAGAAGGTGGTGATCGCCCGGCAAACAATGGGAGCATGACGAAATGAGCCAGTTTGGCAGCCAGGTAGGCTGCATCACCGAGGACGGGTTGCGCGAGACGGCGGCGGKTGGGCGCGGCAATACCCCCMCCCCTTACCCCTCCCCACAAGGGGGAGGGGAAACTGGAGAAGCCTCGCCTCGCTTTGGCGGTCGGCGGGTGACAGGGCGGAGATTTTTGGGGCGGCACGTGCGCGGCAATACCCCCACCCCTTACCCCTCCCCACAAGGGGGAGGGGAATTGGGAGAGGTAGCACCTCTCACAACGCTGAAGAATCGGGTTCGGCATCCCAGAATCCCCCTCCCCCTTGTGGGGAGGGGTAAGGGGTGGGGGTCGCCTCGCTCGCACGCCTCAGCAGGGGGGCGAGCATGAACCTTGGCCCCAGCGCGCACGTAGACACCTTCTGTCGCGACAACCTCCCGCCATTCGACCAGTGGCCGGAGCTGCCGCCGGCGGGGTTTGAATATCCGGAATACATCAACTGCGCCGTCGAGCTCACCGACCGTCTGGTCGAGAAGGGTTTTGGCGACCGCACCGCGCTGATCGGCAACGGGCGCCGGCGCACCTACAAGGAGCTGGCCGACTGGACCAACCGCCTCGCCCGCGCTCTGGTTGAGAACTACGGCGTGAAGCCCGGCAACCGCGTGCTGATCCGCTCACCCAACAATCCGGCGATGGTGGCTTGCTGGCTGGCGGCGACCAAGGCAGGGGCGGTCGTCGTCAACACCATGCCGATGCTGCGCGCCGGCGAACTCGCCAAGATCGTTGACAAGGCGGAGATCTCGCTCGCGCTGTGCGACACGCGCATCAAGGACGAGCTGATCGCCTGCGCCAAGGAAAGCCGCTTCCTGAAGCAGGTTGTCGGCTTCGACGGCACCGCCAACCATGACGCCGAGCTCGACCGCGTCGCTCTCGACAAGCCGGTCACCTTCGAGGCGGTGAAGACGGGACGCGACGACGTCTGCCTGCTCGGCTTCACCTCCGGCACCACGGGCGTTCCCAAGGCGACCATGCACTTCCACCGCGACGTGCTGATCATCGCCGACGGCTACGCAAAGGAAGTGTTGAACGTGACGCCGGACGACGTGTTCGTCGGCTCGCCGCCACTTGCCTTCACTTTCGGCCTCGGCGGGCTTGCCGTCTTTCCGCTGCGCTTCGGCGCCGCCGCGACGCTGCTCGAAAGCGCGACACCGCCCAACATGATCGAGATCATCGAGAAGTACCGGGCGACGATTTCCTTCACCGCGCCGACCGCCTACCGGGCGATGATGAAGGCAATGGACGAAGGAGCGGACCTGTCGTCTCTGCGCATCGCGGTTTCCGCGGGCGAGACGCTGCCCGCCCCGGTCTACGAGGAATGGACCCGCAAGACTGGCAAGCCGATCCTCGACGGCATCGGCTCGACCGAGATGCTCCACATCTTCATCACCAACAGGCTGAACGACCACGCGCCCGGCACCACCGGTCGCCCGGTCGGCGGCTACGAGGCAAAGATCGTCGATCTCGACATGAACGAGGTGCCGCGCGGCACGGTGGGGCGTCTCGCGGTGCGCGGGCCGACCGGTTGCCGCTATCTCGCAGACGAGCGCCAGCGCGAGTATGTCCGCGACGGGTGGAACCTCACGGGCGATGCCTTCTACCAGGACGAGGACGGCCGCTTCCACTTCGCCGCGCGCGCCGACGACATGATCGTCTCGGCCGGCTACAACATCGCCGGCCCCGAGGTCGAGGCCGCGCTGCTTTCGCACGACCTTGTGGTCGAATGCGCGGTGATCGGCGCGCCGGACGAGGAGCGCGGGCAGGTCGTCCAGGCCCATGTGGTGCTGGCGGAAGGGGCGCCGCGCACCGACGAAACGATGCGGCTCCTGCAGGAGCACGTGAAGGCGACCATCGCGCCCTACAAATATCCTCGGTCGATAAAATTCGTCGACGCGCTGCCAAAAACAGCAACCGGAAAGATCCAGCGCTTCCGCCTGCGCGAGCTGGGCGGAACATGAAGCTGGACAAGGGGAACCTGGCTGCATAACAGCCCAACAAAAAGACTGCCGCAGACTGGCGTTGCGGCCAAATTTTGAGCATCGTGTGGGACCCCAGAGGGTGCCAGGTAACAACGGGAGTTGAGAATGAAAAAGTTTCTTGCCGCAAGCGTAGCCGCGCTTGCCATCAGCGTCGCCGGGGTGGCCGCCGCTGATCCGATCAAGGTCGGCGTCATCACCACGCTTTCGGGCGGCGGCACAGGCCTCGGCGTCGATGCACGCGACGGCTTTCTGCTGGCGCTGAAGAACGCCGGCGACGCTGCGAAGGACATCGAGGTCGTGGTCGAGGACGACGGCCAGAAGCCGGAACTCGCGGTCCAGATCGCCGACAAGATGATCCAGTCCGACCAGGTCGACATCCTGACCGGCATCATTTGGTCGAACCTCGCCATGGCCGTCGTGCCGAGCGCCGTCGCGCAGGACAAGTTCTACATCTCGGTCAACGCCGGTCCGTCGCCGCTCGCCGGCGCGCAGTGCCACCAGAACTACTTCAACGTCGCCTACCAGAACGACAACTTCCACGAGGCGATGGGTCAGTACGCCAACCAGACGTACAAGAAGACCTTCATCATGGCGCCGAACTACCCGGCCGGCACCGACTCGCTGACCGGCTTCAAGCGCTACTACAAGAACGAGCTCGCCGGTGAGGTCTACACCCAGGTCGGCCAGACCGACTACGCCGCCGAGATCGCGCAGATCCGCGCTTCGGGCGCCGACTCGCTGTTCATCTTCCTGCCGGGCGGCATGGGCATCTCGTTCATGAAGCAGTACGCGCAGTCGGGCGTCGACATTCCGGTCATCGGCCCGGGCTTCTCATTCAGCCAGGACGTGCTGCCGGCGATCGGCGATGCAGCGCTGGGCGTGAAGAACTCGGCTTCCTGGTCGCAGGATCTCGACAACCCGGCTTCGAAGAAGTTCGTCGACACCTTCAAGGCCGAGTACGGCCGCCTGCCCTCGATCTATGCGGCCCAGGCCTACGACACCGGCCTGCTCGTCGTCTCCGCCACGCAGAAGGCAAGTGTCAAGGACGCCGAAGCCTTCCGTGCAGCGCTCAAGGCTGCCGAGTTCGAGTCGGTCCGCGGCAAGTTCTCCTTCAACACCAACAACCACCCGATTCAAGACATTTATGTCCGTGAGGTTGTGAAGGACGGCGACGTGCTGACCAACAAGATCATCGCCACCGCCTTCACCGATCACGGCGACGCCTATGTCGACCAGTGCTCGATGAAGTAAGCGAGGGCTGACAAAAGTACAGGCGTTGGGAGTGTCATCCGCGAAGGATATCGCGTGACAGATACCCCCACCCCTACCCCTCCCCACAAGGGGGAGGGAACTGGGAGACATGCCTGACCGGTCATCGCGGCTGACATGCACCTACCTGATCCCCCTCCCCCTTGTGGGGTGGGGTTAGGGGTGGGGGGCGCCGCGTCTAACCCAGTCGCCGCGATGCCGACAAAAACGAGACCTGCAGTCGAAGGGACATTCGACCCTTGCAAACCGCGCTTTTCATCGAACAGCTTCTCAACGGGCTGCAGCTCGGCGTGATGCTGTTTCTCATGGCCGCAGGACTGACGCTGATCTTCGGCGTCATGGGCCTGATCAACCTCGCCCATGGCTCGCTCTACATGGTCGGCGCATTCGCCTGCGCGATCGTCGCCGCGCAAACCGGCTCGTTCTGGCTCGGCCTGGTCGCCAGCCTGGCAGCCGCCGCAGCCGCGGGCGCGATCATCGAGATCCTCGTCATCCGGCGGCTCTACCAGCGTGACCACCTCGATCAAGTGCTGGCGACCTTCGCGCTGATCCTGATATTCTCCGAAGGCACGCGCTGGCTGTTCGGCTCGTTCCCGCTCTATCTCGACATTCCGCCGCTGCTGCAGGGCACGGTGCCGCTGCCGGGCGGCTCGCGCTACCAGCTCTACCGCCTCGCCATCATTGGCGTCGGCGCGTTGGTCGCCATCGGCCTCTATCTTCTCATCACCCGGACCCGCCTTGGCATGCGCATCCGCGCCGGCGAGTCCGACCGCGAGATGATCGGCGCGCTCGGCGTCGACATCCGCACGCTCTACACGGTGGTGTTTGCGCTGGGTGCCGCGCTCGCCGGCCTTGCAGGCGCCATGGTCGGCGCGCTGCAGTCGGTGCAGGTCGGCATGGGCGAGCCGGCGCTGATCCTCGCCTTCGTCGTGATCGTCATCGGCGGCATCGGCTCGATCAAGGGCGCGCTGGTTGGCGCATTGCTCGTCGGCGTCGTCGACACGATGGGCCGCTTCCTGCTGCCGCAGCTCTTCGGACTGTTCATGAATGCTTCTCAGGCCGGCATCGTCGGCGGTGCGCTAGCCTCGATGCTGATCTACATCGTCATGGCGGTGGTGCTCGCGGTTCGTCCGCAGGGCCTGTTCCCGGCAGCGAAAGGGTGATGCGATGAGCCTTTCGCGCGAAAACTGGATTTCCCTTGCCCTTCTCGCCCTGCTGCTCGCGATTCCTTACGCGGCGATCAATTTCGGCAACCCGTTTTACGTGACGCTGGCGACGCGCATGGCGATCCTCGGCCTTGCCGCGGTCGGCCTCAATGTCGCGCTTGGCCTCGGCGGGCTGGTCTCGTTCGGCCACGCCGCCTTCTTCGGCGTCGGCGGCTACATCGCCGGCATCATGGCGAGCCACGCCATGTCGATGCAGCCGCTCAACTTCGGCCTGTTTGCCCTCCCCGCCTCCAACCAGATGCTGGCGATCTGGATCGTCGCGATGCTGGTGGCGGGAGTGCTCGCGGCTGCGATCGGCGCGATCTCGCTGCGCACCTCGGGCGTCTACTTCATCATGATCACGCTAGCCTTCGCGCAGATGACCTTCTACTTCGCCATCTCCTGGCCGGCCTATGGCGGCGAGGACGGACTGTCGATCCTGGTGCGCAACCAGTTTCCGGGCGTGAACACCATGGTGCCGATCAACTACTTCCTGATCTGCTTCGGGGTGCTGGTGGTGGCGCTCATCCTCTTCGCGCTGATCAAGAACTCGCGCTTCGGGGCTGCACTCCAGGCCGCACGGCAGAACGAAGTGCGCGTTGCCTCGGTCGGCATTGCTCCGTTCCGCATCCGCCTAGTCGCCTTCATCGTCTCGGGCATGATCACGGCGCTTGCCGGCGCGCTCTATGCCGACCTCAACCGCTTCGTCAGCCCGTCGATGCTGTCCTGGCACATGTCGGGCGAGCTGATCGTCCTCATCATCCTCGGCGGCGTCGGGCGCCTTGCCGGGCCGCTGGCCGGCGCGATGCTGTTCGTGATGTTCGAGTTCCTGCTTGGGGGCCTCACCGAGCGCTGGCAGTTCTTCCTCGGACTGCTCCTCCTCGGCGTCGTCCTGTTTGCGCGCGGCGGCCTGATCGGCCTTGTTGCAGGGAGGCAGCGCCATGGCTGAGCCCGTTCTCGACATCCGCGACCTGCGCAAGACCTTCGGGGCGCTGAAGGCAACCGACGGCGTGTCGCTCGACCTTCGGCCCGGCGAAATCCACGCGTTGATCGGCCCGAACGGCGCGGGCAAATCGACGCTGATCCACCAGATCGCTGGCACGCTGAAGCCGGATGCCGGCGAAGTCCGCTTCCTCGGTCAGACGGTCAACCAGCTTGGCGTTGCCGAGCGCGCCCGCATGGGCCTTGGCCGCTCGTTCCAGGTTTCGTCGCTCGCCACCGAATTTTCGGCGCTGCGCAACGTGATGCTGGCCGTCCAGTCGAAGCAGGGCTCGAGCTTCCGCTTCTTCAAGCCGGTGATGCGCGACAAGAGCCTGACCGAGCCGGCGATGGCGGCGCTCGAGCGCGTCGGCCTCAAGGACCGCGCGCATGTCCCGGCCGCGGAACTGTCGCATGGCGAACGCCGCCAGCTCGAGATCGCGATCGCGCTGGCGCTGGATTCCAAGGCATTCCTGCTTGACGAGCCGATGGCGGGCATGGGGCCGGAAGGCTCGCGCCAATTGACCGGCTTCCTCGACGGCCTGCGGCACGAAGCGCCGATCCTGCTGGTCGAGCACGACATGGACGCCGTGTTCGCTCTTGCCGACCGCATCTCGGTGCTGGTCTACGGCCGCATCATTGCCTCCGGCAGCGTCGACGACATCCGCAACAATCCGGAAGTCCGCCGCGCCTATCTGGGGGATATGGAATGAGCCGCAGGACGACCTTTATGCCGGGCGCGGTTTACCCCCACCCCATACCCCTCCCTACAAGGGGGAGGGGAGACCTTGATGCGGCGTTTCTCCCGGGCAAAGGAATTCGCCTGGCTTATCTGGTTGAACGGCAGGCCAAGGTGACCGTGGCCCGCAACCAAGACATTCAGGACGGCCGAGACTTCCCAGAATCCCCCTCCCCCTTGTGGGGAGGGGTAAGGGGTGGGGGTAGAAAATCCCGCCGACATTTCCAGACCGAGGCACGCCATGCTGCTTGAGATCAAAGGCCTCGAAACCTTCTATGGCGCGAGCCAGGCGCTGTTCGGCGTCGCGCTGGACGTAGCCGAGGGTGAGGTCGTCGCCCTCATGGGCCGCAACGGCATGGGCAAGACCACCACCATCCGCTCGATCATGGCGCTGACGCCGGCGCGGGCGGGAAGCGTGAGCTTCCAGGGGCGCGAAATCCGCACCATGGCGCCGTTCAAGATCGCACGTCTCGGCCTCGGACTGGTGCCGGAGGGGCGGCGCTGCTTCCCCAACCTCACGGTCGCGGAGAACCTCGTCGCCGCCGCGCGGCCGGGCCGCTGGACGCTCGACGAGATCAATCGCCTGTTCCCGCGCCTTGCCGAGCGCCGTGACCAGATGGCGAAGACACTTTCGGGTGGCGAGCAGCAGATGCTGGCGATCGGCCGCGCGCTGATGACCAATCCGAGCCTGCTCATTCTCGACGAGGCGACTGAGGGCCTGGCGCCCGTCATCCGCAACGATATCTGGGCGGTGATCCGCACCCTCAAGGCGGAAGGACAGTCGATCCTGATCGTCGACAAGACCCTGTCCGAGCTCTTGCCCTGCGCCGACCGCTGCTTCGTGCTGGAAAAAGGCACGACCGTGTGGCGCGGCACGCCCGATCAGCTCACGCGAGAACTTCAGGACCGCTATCTCGGCGTCTGACCACATTTAGAGAAGCAGGCGTAGACCTGCTTATCGGAGGAGAAACCATGACTGAATGCCCGCATCAGATCCTGCATCCGGCCAGCTGGAAGAAGGCCTCGGGCTACGCCAACGGGGTCCTTGCCGAAGGCCGGACCGTCTGGATCGGCGGGCAGATCGGCTGGAACGGGCAGCAGGTGTTCGAGGAAAAGGAGCTTGCAGGGCAGATCCGCCAGGCGCTGCAGAACATCGTCGACGTGCTGGCGGAGGCCGGCGGCAAGCCGGAGCACATCGTGCGGCTGACCTGGTACATCACCGACAAGAAGGACTACCTCGCCAACCTGAAAGGCATCGGCGAGGCCTATCGCACGGTGATGGGCAAGCATTTCCCGGCGATGACCATGGTGCAGGTAGTTGCCCTCATCGAGGACGAGGCGAAGGTCGAGATCGAGGCAACGGCCGTCCTGCCTGCCTGACGTCAGGCAAACACGCTCGCTATCGACTTGCGCGCCGCGAAGGCATATCTCCAAGTCTGTGCCCGCATCCGGCGGGCGGACGACCAGAGAGGCGCGCAAGGCACATGAAACTCGACATCAAGACGGACTTCACCAAGCTTCCGCGTGCTGAAAAGGTGCTGCGTTCAGCCGAGGTTCCGGCCAATGCCGCGCCAGCCAGCGGCACGATCGCCCTGGCGCATGACGAGCGGCACCTGCGCCGCAAGGTGCTGGCGCTGACCAATGGCGACAAGGTTCTGGTCGACCTGCTCCAGCCCGTCGAACTGCGTGCTGGCGACCGGCTGGTGATGGAAGACAACAGTACCGTCGAGATCGCGGATGCGGACGAGGAACTCATCGAGGTCACCGGCCGCGACGCCGCGCACCTGATCGAACTCGGCTGGCACATCGGCAATCATCATCTTGCCGTCGACATCACCGCCGAGCGGATCCTGATCCTGCGCGAAAGCGGCATGGCCGACGAGCTGCGCGAACTGGGCGCACAGGTGCGCGAGATAGCCGCGCCATTCCACCCGCTTGCCAACACCCACCGCGGCCATGGCCACGTTCATGCGCACGACCACGGGCATCATCACCACGACCATGATCACGGCCATGACCATCATCACCATCATGATCATGGTCCGAACTGCGGCTGCGGCCACCATCATTAAAGCCTGACGTTGCGGCTTCCGTCGTAGAGATTGAGACCGCGATTCACCCCGGCGAGGCGGCGCCATTTCGGCATGCTGCGGCACATGGCAGCTTCGACCTCGCGGCATGGACCCGATGCACTCGGCATCCTGAGACGAGCATCGTCAGGCCGGGACTTCACCTTGCGGCAAAGAAAAAGGCGGGCTTTTGACCCGCCTTTTTCCTGTTCCGTATGCTGCCGATCAGGCGACGGCGCTGCCGATCCAGGCCGACAGGGCGGTCTTCGGAGCCGCACCCACCTTCATGTCAGCCACTTCGCCGTCCTTGAAGAGCATCAGGGTCGGGATCGAGCGGACGCCGTACTGGGCAGCCAGTTCCGGGTTCTCGTCGATGTTGATCTTGGCAACCTTGACCTTGCCGGAGAGTTCCGTTGCGATCTCCTCGAGCGCCGGAGCGATCATCTTGCACGGACCGCACCACTCGGCCCAGAAGTCGACGACGACCGGCTCGGAAGCCTGCAGCACGTCGGACTGGAAGTTGTTCTTGTCGATGGTGACGGTGGCCATGGGGAATCTCCCTGAGACAATTCGTGAGGCTGGAATGTGGGGCACGCGTCAGCGTGTTTCAACGCCTCTTGTCTCACGCTGACGTGAGTCGAGCAAGCGCACCGTCCATCATCTCGTCCGGCACGGGGATAAGTATTGGTGTCTCTGTGTAGATCAAAGCAGCACGAATTTGCTTGCCGGGATAGATCGGCTTGAGCAGTTCGCGATAGAGCGCCATTTGCGCCACGTGCCCTTGCGGGAGTTCTGTCGCAACCGACGGCGGCGGCCGGTTGGTCTTGTAGTCGATGATGAGTACGCTCTCGCCATCGACGATCAGCCGGTCGATCTTGCCCGAGATGGCGCGCTCGGTCTCGCCGAGCTTCACCCGGCCCGTGACCGAGACTTCCGCCCGTGAGCCGGGCGAGAACAGCGAGGCGAATTCCGGCGTCTCGAGGATCGCGTCGACAGACGCCCAGAGCTTTTCGCGCTCGCCCTCCGGCCAGGACTGGCCGATGCGCGCGAGGTAGCGTTCGGCGGCGGACGCGCGGCGCTCGCGCTCGATCGAGGGCAGTATCTGCAGCAGCCGGTGGGCAGCGGTGCCGCGCTCAATGGCAAAGGATGGCTCGTTGACTGCATCGAGAACCGGCGAGCGCAGCTTCACCATCTCGACCGGTTCCGGCTCGATCATCGCACCGGCACCCGAGGGCGACAGTGGCCGTGGCAGCGGCGGTGGGGCGGGCGGCGTCGACAAAAGTTCAGCTGGCAGCGGCGGCAGCTCCGCGACGGCGGCCTCCTCCGGCTTATCCGGCTCGTGCTGCTGCAGCGGTGGTGTTACCTGATAGCGCAGCACCGTCTCGTTCGTTGCCGGATGCTGGATCTCCTTTGTGTGCGGTGACTTGCACAGCGTCTTCTGCACCATCTGGTGCCAGCTGCCGTCCTTCTGGCCGCGCTTGCCATGATAGCCGCAGACGATCAGCCGGTCCTCGGCGCGGGTCATGCCGACATAGAGCAAGCGCCGGTATTCCTGCTCGGCCTTGCGCTTGGCTTCGTCGGCAAGCTTTGCCGAGAACGAATTGGCGCGGCCGGAGCCGGCGCGCCAGAGGAAGCCGTCGCCGTGCCAGCCACGCGTCGGGGCGCTGAACGGCATCAACCGCGGCATGTGGCTGTCGACGAAGGGTTCGCCGCCGCTGTCGACGAGGAACACGATCGGCGCTTCCAGACCCTTCGAGGCGTGCGCGGTCATGATGCGGACCTCGCCGCGCGTCTGGTCCATCTCGCGCTTCACTTCCGGGCCGCCACGGTCGAGCAGCGCGACCAGCGCCTCAAGCTGGGTGACGCCGGTGCGTTCGGCCGCAAGGCAGAAGTTCAGGAACTCGTCCACCACATCGCCGGCTTCGGCACCGAGACGGGCGATCAGCTTGCGCCGCAGGCCATCGCGCGCGAGCAGGTTGGAGAAGAACTCGAACGGCTTGCGGTAGCCGGCTTCGTTGCGCCAGCGCGCCAGCGTGTCCCAGACGTCCTTGTGCCGTTCCGCGCGCCGCAGCGCGATCAGCAGCGACTCCACCCCCTGGCGCTTTGCGGCGAGTTCGAACAGCTCGTTCTCGTCGAGACCGAAGGCAGGACTTTTTAGCAGTGCCGCGAGCGAAAGGTCGTCGTCGGGCTGCAGCGCAACCCGCGCGGCGGCGAGCAGGTCCTGCACGGCGATATGGCCGGTCAGCAGGATGCGGTCGGCGCCCGCGACCGGGATCTGCCGGTTCTTCAGCTCCCGCGACAGCGCATGGATGAAGCGGTCGCGCTTCCTCACCAGCACCATGATGTCCCCGGGCCGCACCTTGCGCCCGCGTCCCTCGATCCGGTTGCCGGTGCGCAGCCAGTGGTCAATGGTGCGCGCGATCTGTTCGGCGAGCCGCACCGCTGGCGCCGAGGCGTGATCGACGGCCTGCGTCCAGTCCTCCGGCTCCTCGACATCGACGGGGCCGAGCGACGGCCACAGTTCGACATGGCCGGGCTGGTTGGCGCGGATGGCAAGGTGCTGGATCGGCTCGGGATCCTGCGTGAGACCGTCGCGGTGCTCAGGCTCAGAGAAGACGAGGTCGACAGCAGCCAGCACGTCCTCGGTCGAGCGGAACGAGCGGGTGAGGCGCACGTGCTCGAAGCGCTGCAGCGCGTTGGCGACGCGCTCGCGGAACTCGCGGCCGCTGCGGTCGAACGCCTCCGGCTCCGCGCCCTGGAACGAGTAGATCGACTGCTTCTCGTCGCCCACCGCGAACACGGTACGCACCACCCCTTCGCGGGATCCTTCGCCGGCAAAGAATTCGGCAGCGAGCGCCCGCACCACGGCCCACTGGTCGGGGCTGGTGTCCTGCGCCTCATCAAGCAGGATGTGGTCGATACCCTTGTCGAGCTTGTACTGCACCCATGCGCCGGCGTCCGTGCGCGACAGCAGCGTGGCTGTGCGCACGATCAGGTCGTTGAAGTCGAGGAAGCCGCGCGCGCTCTTCAGGCGCTCGTAGCGGTGGATCAGCCAGTCGGCCAGCACAAGGGCGGCTCGCGTGTCCTCCAGCATGCCGAGCAGCTCGACGCGGTCGAGCACACGCGTGATTTCCTGGCAGTAGCGCTCGAACTCGTCCGGGAACTCCGGGAAATGCTCGCCGACGCCCTTCGCCATGATGGTCTTTGCCGCGCGCGGCTTGAAGGAAGAGCCGGAGCCCGAGAAGAACGCCTTCTTGAGATATTCCAGCCGGTCGAGCGCGTCGGTCGTCCCGCACGCCTTGCCGAAGTTTTCCGCGAACGAAAGTGCGTTTGTTTTGCCGGCTGTGGATGCTTTGGAACCGATGTTGCCGCAGAGGACCGGCGTAAAATAGTGGTCGGGCCAGAGGCTCGCCGCCAGCGCGGCGCGGGTATCGCTCGGGCCGAAGCCGAACTCCTCGAACAGGGCGTGGAAGTGGCCGTCGCCGGTGCCGATCTGCTCGATGAAGCGGCGCAGCGCATCGCGCTTGCCGACGATGTTGGCGAGCAGCGTTTCCAGCCCCGCCTCGCCGCCGCGCTGCAGGACCGTCGCGAAGGCGTCCGCCAGACCCGGTTCGTTGCCTTCGGTGGCGCGCGCGATCATCTCGCGCCGCGCCTCGGCGACCAGCGCTTCCTCCATCTGGCTGTCCAGCAGCTCAAAATGGCCGGCGATGTTGGCTTCGAGCGGGAACTGATGCAGCACCGCCTCGCAGAAGGCATGGATGGTCTGGATCTTCAGGCCGCCCGGCGTTTCGAGCGCGCGGGCAAACAGCCGCCGGGCGCGCTTCAGCCGCGATGGCGTCGGCGTCTTGCCATCGAGCTCCTCGATCGCTTTGGCAAGCTCCGCGTCGGGCAGCGTCGCCCAGCCGGACAGGTTCTTGAACACGCGCGTCGCCATGTTGGCGGCGGCGGCACGGGTATAGGTAAGGCAAAGGATGCGCGACGGGTCGGCACCTTCGAGCAGGAGCCGCATCACCCGGCTTGCCAGCACATGCGTCTTACCCGAGCCGGCATTGGCGGACACCCACGCCGATAGCTTTGGCTCGGAAGCGAGCCCCTGAGCCTTGCGCGTATCGTCCGGAACGATGATCGGTGCGCTCATTCGCCGTCGCCCCCGCCGGCATCGTTGTCGCCGCCCGCAGACCATTCGAGCACGCGGGCGAGATGGTCATAGTCGCCGCCGACATCGCCCTCGCGGAAGGGGAGCGCGCGCGACAGGTAACCGGTCGTTTCCTTTGCAAAGTGGGCGATGAGCTCTTCCAGCCGCGCCCAGGCTTCCTCGGACAGCTCGACGCCCGACTTTATCGACTTCTCCTGACCGGTCGGCTTGTATTCGAGGATCGATTCCTCGATCACCTCGCCATTCGGCTTCATGCGAACATAAGCAAGCTGCGACGGCTCGGCCGTGCCAACTTCCGTGAACGCCCCGCGGCGCAGCAACGCGCCTTCGAGCGCCAGCTGTGGCGACAGGAGCGTGTGCGCCTGCGCCTTCGACGGCGACGATCCGGTCTTGAAGTCGATGATGTCGGCCATGCCACCGGCGAGAAGATCGATCCGGTCGGCGCGGCCGCGCAGCGTCGCGCCCGTACTGCCGATCGGCGTTTCGCTGGCGCGCGTCTCAGAGATGCGGCGCTTGATCGGCGGGCGGTTGCGCTCCCACTCGATGAAGTGCGTCGCCATGCGGGCAAAGCGCGGCCACCACACGGCATCGACGTCGAGTGGCAGCTCCGCCTCGTCGAATACCTTGCGGCCGATCTTCAGCAGCTGTTCCTCGGCGAGCGGCGCGTCCGGGTCGATGCCCGAAACGGTGAACTCGTGGACGATGTCGTGGAACAGGTTGCCGCGTTCTGCCGCGCCGGGATCTCGCAGCAGCGGCTCCAGCGCCTCCAGCCCGAGAATACGCCGTGCATAGATCGCATAGGCGTCGCGGCGCAGCGTCTCGATTTCGGTGACCGAAAAGCGCGTCGGGCGCATGTCGAGCGGAGGCGTCGGGTTCGGCCGGGTGGCGAACTTCACTGGGGGCGCAACGTCGAGCTCGCGAGCCCAATGCGCCAGCGCGTTGCCGCGCTGGCGCATCTGTTCGAAGATTTCTTTGCCGGCAAAAGTTTCCAGCCGCTGTAGCCAGCGCGAGGCAATTGCGGGAGCATCGCCGGAGCGCGCGGCGCGGGTGAGGATCACCTTGCGCGTGCCCATGGCGAGGACGAAGTCGTGCGCGGCCTGGCCGATGCGCTTTTCCGGCGGATCGAGTTCGAGGTCCGACTTCATGAAGCGCGACATGAAGCGATCAGGCTCGGCCTTGCGCGGCCACGACCCCTCGTTGAGCCCGCCAAGGACGAGCGTGTCGACGCTCTGAAGGCGTGCTTCCAGCGCACCCCAGATCGAGACGCGGCTGTCACCGGTGACGGAAGCCTTGACACTTTCGCCGGAAATCAGGGCGTTGAGCACGTCCGGCCATTCGGTTGCCTCGATCTCGAGTTCGGCCTCGACGCCAGCCAGCGAGCGCAGGAACGAGGCGAGCCGGTCGCCCGCATCGCCGCGATAGAGTTCGGTGACTGAGCCCTTGTCGTCACGGCCAAGCGCTTCCAGACATTCGACCGTCAGACGCACGAGCTCGCTGAGCGGCGCGGTGGTATCGCGCAGGGTGCAGAGCGGGGCGATTGCCTTTTCAAGTGCTGCTGCCAGCAAGCGCGCCTGCTCAAGCCGCTCCTCGTTCAGGCGCAGCCACCAGACCGGCTTGYGCGGGTCGTCGTAGCGCTGCTGGTAGCGGCGTTCGAACTCTTCAGATAGCCGGCTAATATCCGGCCTGCCGACGCCCCCGCGCAAGGCGACAAGATCGAGCGTTTCCGCAGCCTGCCGGGCTACGGAGCGTGCAAAGCCGGCATGCAGCAGCGGGTGCTTGGCAAGCGCCAGGATCGTCACCGCGTCCCCGGGCCGGAACACGGCTTCCAGCATCAGGCTGAGCAATGTCGCCGGCGGTGTCGCAGTGAGCGGCGTGCCGCCCGAGTCATCCGCCTCAATACCGAAGCGGCGCAGCTCCATCGCCACGCGCCGGGCAAGCTCGCGGTCGCCGGTGACGAACGCCGCGGTGCCCTTCTCCAGCGCGAGCCGCAGCGCCACCGCCACCGACAGCGCCTCTTCACGCTCGTTGGCGGCTTCGACCAGCGTGACGTCGGCAAACGCCGCCGGATCGGTGCTGCCGGCACGTTCGACCCAGAGATCGGTGGTTTCCGCCGGTCGCAGCGCCTCGTTGATGACGCCGATGCGCGCGGCAAGGTCTGCGGGTACCTCACCGATCTCGATCACGTCACGCCGCTCGATGCCAAGCGTTGCCAGCAGCTTCTTCAGCGTCGACTGCGGATGGCCGAAGGTTGCGGGCGCCATGCCAGGCATGCCGACTTCCTTCCACGCCTCCTCGTCCATGTTGAGATCAAGACCGGGCAGCACCACCGCGCCATTGGGCAGGAGCGCGATCGACTTCAGCAACTGCGCGGTGGCGGGGATAGAGCCGGTCGAGCCTGCGGCGATCACCGGTCCGCGCGGCGGATTGCGCAACAGGCGCTCGGCCTCGGCACGGATCATCGCGTTGCGGTGCGCGGCCGGATTGGAGCGCGCACGCTCGGCAAGCAGCGCCGGCCAGGCGCGCGAGACGATGTCGAGGAACTCAAGCGTGACCTGCCACCAGTTGGCGAGATCTTCGGGAACAAGGTTGGCGAGCCGCTTCCAGTCGGCCCCGCCGGTCTCGACCTCGTCCATCAGCCCGGCGAGATCGCGCGCGAGCCAGATCGCGTCGGCAAGCGAGGCTGGCACCACGACGTCCTCGCCGAACATCGCGGCGACATGCGCCGGCAGCCGCTTCTTCCATGCCTGCACCAGCGGTGCGAGCAAGAGGATGCGGTCGAGCTTGCCGATCGGCGGGTTGAGCGACAGCTCGTCCTCCTCGCTGCCCTCGAAGATGTCGGCGTCCTCGTCGAACTCGCCGAGCGGACGGATGGTCGGCAGGATCGCCGCGACACCCCCTAGCTGTTCGACGAACTCATCGCGCAGAGCGCGCGCCGCGCGGCGGGTCGGCACATAGATCGTCGCCTCGACCAGGCGGAGCGGGTCACTGCCGTCAGCGGAAAAGCCGGGGATAAGGGTCCCGTCGAGAAGAGAGGCGGCGAGTGTCTGAAGGAAGGGTGCGCCTGGAGGGATCGAGAGAACCCGAGCGGTCATTGCGTCTTCGCGCGCGCTACGGCTGCTTCGGCAGGGGCGATGGCGTCGGGCGTGCCGACGGTGATCCAGTGTCCGCGCATGATGGCGCCGAATAGCCGGCCCTGTTCGATGGCGCGGTTGAAATAGAGGTTGAGCGAGTGCGGCGTGGCGGAAGCGCCGTCGAAGATGCGCGGATGGATGATCGCGGCACCGGCGTAGATGAAGCCCTCGCTCGCGCCGTTCGCGCGCGCAAGCCGCCCGTCCTGGCCGAGCAGGAAGTCGATCGAGCCGGAATGGCCGGTGGCATGACGCGGATCGGCGAGCATGAGAAGAATATCCATGGCCTCGCCGTCCCATGCAAGCGCAAGGCGGTCGAGGTCGGGACTATCCCCATCGATCCAGAAGGTGTCGGCATTGAGCACGAAGAACGGCTCCGTGCCGATCTGCGGCAGCGCCCTGACGATGCCGCCGGCCGAGTCCAGCAACTCCGCCCGCTCGTCGGAAATGACGATGCGCGGGCAGGCGCGGTCCTTCACGTGCTCGATGATCTGTTCGCCGAGATAGTGGACGTTGACGATCGCCGTCTCGACACCGGCTGCGCCGAGCGTGTCGAGGCCCCAGTCGAGCAGCGTCTTGCCGGCTACCGGGATCAGCGGTTTGGGCGTGGTTTCGGTCAGCGGGCGCATGCGCTTGCCAAGACCCGCCGCAAGGACCATGGCCGTCGTCGGCTTTGCGCTCACAGGATGCCTGCCTTCTCGTAGAAGGCGCGCACGGAAGCGAGCGCAGGATGGCTGATCGAGCGACTGACATAATCGCGGATGCGCGGCAGGTGCTTCATGTAGCCCGGCTTGCCGTCGCGCAGGTTCAGCCGCACGAAGATGCCGAGGATCTTCGAGTTCCGCTGCGCCGCCATGATGGCGTAGGCTGCCTCGAAGCCTGCGCGGTCGAAGTCGCCGCGTGCCTCGCAGTAGGCCTCGACGATCTCCGCTTCGAGCTCCGGCGAGATGGTGACGCGTGCATCCTGCGCCAGCGAAGCAACGTCATAGGCCGACGGGCCGATCACCGCGTCCTGAAAATCGATCAGGCCGATGCGGTCGTGGCCGTTCCGATCCGCACGCCAGATGAGGTTCGGCGAATGGTAGTCGCGCAGCACGAGGCTCTTTTCCGCATTGGCGACGATGTCGAAGGCTGCGCTCCAGGCCTCCGCAAATTCCTGCCTTTCGGCCTCGCTGGTCTGGCGTCCCGCCACATGCGGCAGGTACCAGTCGGTGACCAGCTCGGTCTCGATGCCCATAGCGCGGCGGTCATAGGGCGGGATTTCGTGAACGAGGCCATCCGCCACTTCGATCTTCTGCGGCCAGCTGCGCTTGTGCATCTCGGCCAGCAGCTCGGCGGCGGCAATGTAGCGCTCGGGCACGGGCTTGCCCTCAGCGTCCAGCACGCCCTGCGTGCCGAGATGCTCGACGAGCAGCAGGCCCTGGTCGAGGTCGGCCGCCGGAATCTGCGGCGCGGCGAAGCCCTCGTCGCGCAGTGCCTTGGCAATGGCGACAAACGGCGTCACCGTTTCGGCAAGGTGGGCGATGCGGCTGTAGGGCAGGCCGTCGCGGATCGGCGGGCCGTCCGGGCGCTTCGGCGCATTCATCAGGATGATGGTGTCGCGCCCGTCCTCGATGATGCTCTCATAGGCGCGCGCCGAGGCGTCGCCGACGAGAAAGGCACGGCGGGCGGAAGCGTAGCCGGCCTTGTCTAGGAAGCTGCGGATGGCAAGCGACCGGCTCAGCTTAGCGATGAATGCATCGGGAGCGGAAATGGTGATGCGGCGACCTTCGCCTTCTTCATCGAGCCGGACGTGAACCGCGTCACGCGGCAGCGCGTCTTCGGCGCGCTCCGGCCATTCGATGATCGCCGCGCCCTCGCGGATCGCTTCGGAGAAGCCGAGCTCGTCGAGCTCATCGGGCGAGCCTAGCCGGTAGAGGTCGAAGTGCTGGACGGGCACGCGCGTCGCATAGGCCTGCACCAGCGTGAAGGTCGGGCTCGGCACCTCAAGCTCTGGATCGTTCGAAAGCGCGCGGATGATCGCGCGGGCCAGCGTGGACTTGCCCATGCCGAGGTCGCCATGCAGCGCCAGCACGTCACCCGGCGCGAGCATCATGGCGATGTCCTCGCCGAGGCGGTTCGTGGCGGTTTCGTCCGCCAGATGGAGGCTCAGGTCTGACAAGCTTGTCTACTCGGCGGCGGCGCGGAAGCCTTCCGGCGCCATGGGGAAACGGCAGATGACGGTGGTTCCGCGACCCTGATCGGTCTGGAACTCGACGGTGCCGTTGTGCAGCCCGACGAAGCTCTTGACGATCGAGAGACCAAGTCCCGCACCGCGGCGGCGGCCGCCATTGGCGCGCGGCTCGAAGCGGCGGAAGATGCCGTCGAGCACGTCCGGCGGGATGCCCGGGCCATCGTCATGGACGGAGAAGGCAAGGCCGTTCGCGTCGCGCTCGCAGATGAGCTTCACCACCGAATTGTCGGGCGCGAAGTTGGCCGCGTTGCTGAGGAGGTTGATGAGAATCTGGCGCACGCGGTTCTCATCGGCGTGGAATGTGGCGGGCGCACGGCGCAAGTCGATTTCAAGGGCAATACCATGCTCGCGCATACGCTCTTCCACCACCTCGGCGGCCGAATGGACGATGCGCTCGATCGGCACTTCGCTGACGTTGAGCTCCATCATGCCGGCATCCACGGTGGCGAGGTCGATGATGTCGTCGACAATCGTCTCGAGTTCCGACGACGACGAGGCGATATGCTCGACATAATCGCGCTGGCGCTGGTTGAGCGGTCCGGCGGTCTCCTGCGCGAGCAGCTCGGCAAAACCGATGATGTTGGTGAGCGGCGAGCGCAGCTCGTAGGAGACGTGCTGGATGAAGTCGTTCTTGAGGCGGTCCGTGCGCTCCAGCGCCTCGTTGCGCTCTTTCAGCATGCGCTCGACATTGACGCTGTCGGTGACGTCGAAGAACGTCGTCATCAGCTGGCCGTTGGGCAGATGCACGATGGCGTAGCTGAGGATGTTGCCGTTGTTGAGCTCGACCTGGCCGCGTCCATCGCGACGCTCCTCGTCGAAGCCGGTGGCGGCGGCTGCAAGCTCGCTCCACGGGTTCGAGCGGGTGAGGCTCTGGCAGGCGGCCTTGATAGCCGAGATGTGCGTGCCGGTCGTGACCAGCCCCTCCGGCAAGCCCCAGAGGTTGCAGAAGGCAGGATTAGACAGGCGAACGCGCCCATCAGAGCCGAACACCGCAACGCCCTCGGCGAGGTTGTCGAGCGTGACGCCCTGAACCCGCACGACCGTGTTGTAACGGCTTTCGAGGCTGATCTTCTCAGTGAGATTCTCGAACACCCAGGTTACGCCGCCGTCAGCCTGCGGGTTGCCGACCACGCGCAACGTCTGCCCGTCAGGCAGGTGCCAGATGTCCTCAAGCGGCTCGACCGAGCGGTAGGCCGACAGGAGATTTTCCTTCCAGCGGCGCCATTCCGGCTGCTCGGCCAGCTTGCCTTCCGAGCGCAGACGGTCGAGCAGCACAGTGTTGTCCGGCTTGCTATTGAGGAAGGAGATGTCGAGCTCCCAGAGCTTCTGGAACGCCTGGTTGTAGAAGCGCAGGTCCTGGTTGGCGTCGAAGATCGCCACCGCCGTGTTGAGGCGGTCCAGCGTCTCTGCATGGCCGCGCAGCGTGCGCTGGTGCTCGGTGCGTGCGGCTTCGGCCTCGGAAATGTCGAGGGCAAAGCCTGCCGAGCCCTCGCGGCCGGAGAAGTCGGTGACGCTGAAGACGCGGCGATCGCCGCCAATCACAGTCGAGAGGCTACCGGAGAAGACCGGGCTCGACAGGTGGTCGCGGGCGATCTGCTCGCGCGCGCCGGTGCCGAACAGCTCCACCCCCTCGCTGGCAGCGGCCAGCGGATCGGCGGCCTCGACGGCGTCGGCATAGGCCTGGTTGACCCAGACCAGCCGGCCTTCCGGCCCGCGCAGCCACACCGGCGTCGGGATCGAGTGGAGGAGACCCAGAAGGTTGTCGTGGTCGCGGCGCAGCTGCTGGTGCTCGAGCCGCAGCTCGGCGTGCTCGCGCTGGGCTTCCGAAAGCGACAGGAACTTGATGGCGACGTTGTTCGCGGCAGCACGGCCCTGCACTTCGATGAGGTTGCCTTTCGTCGTCTCGACGACGAGGTCGAAATTCTGGCGCTGTTCGCGCAGGTCCGCCACGGCGCGCTCGAGCTGGGCTGCGCTTCGCGGCGCCAGCCAGCGGCCAAAGGCAAGGAAGGTCGCGCGGTCTTCCGGCGCCTCGGCGAGCGTGCCGACCAGCTCCGCCTTACGGGAATCGCCGAACCAGACGAGGATGCGCTGGTCGCGCAGATTGAGAAGGGCGTCGGCGCGCTGCAACGCATTATCGAGCTCGGCCACGCGCGTACGCAGATCAACATTCTCGGCGGCGGTGCGGGCGCGCTCCCGGATCAGCAGCATGGCCGACAGCATCGCGGCGCCGGTGATGCCGAGGAAGAGGGAAAGCTGGATCACCTCGATGGTCGTCATCGAGAACGGGCGGACGATCGCCGCCTCGACCTGTTCCGCGAGTGCCACGGCCGGCCACGCCACGCTTGCAAGCAGGGCTCCGGCGCTCAGGCCGCGCCGCCTTTTCCTTTTGGAATCCTCGTTGTCGCCGGCTCCGGATTGCTCCGTACCCAGTGGGAAAACCCCAGGCATCTTAACTGTCCTCTCCGCCGCACGGACGCGAAAAACGCCCCGAAGGGACGCGTGTCCCCATACTGCTTCCCCGCTGGGAACACCGCGAATCACGTCACTGTACAGCGCTGCCGAATCGTCGTGAAGGCGCGCGCCGCGCAAAAAAATGGCCGGGCGAAAAGTCAATCGCCCAGCCTCAATATATTGTGAGAAATGGTTAAGAAATTAGTACCGGTAGTGCTCGGGCTTGTACGGGCCTTCCGGCGTGACGCCGATATAGGAAGCCTGTTCCTCGCTCAGCTTGGTCAGCTTCGCGCCGACGCGATCAAGGTGCAGGCGGGCGACCTTCTCATCGAGGTGCTTCGGCAGCACGTAGACCTCGTTCTTGTACTCGCTGCCGCGGGTGAACAGCTCGATCTGCGCCAGCACCTGGTTGGTGAAGGAGGCCGACATCACGAAGCTCGGGTGGCCGGTGGCGTTGCCGAGGTTCAGCAGGCGGCCTTCGGACAGAAGGATGATGCGCTTGTTGTCCGGGAACTCGATCAGGTCGACCTGCGGCTTGATGTTGGTCCACTTCAGGTTGCGCAGGGCGTCGACCTGAATCTCGTTGTCGAAGTGGCCGATGTTGCCGACGATCGCCATGTCCTTGAACAGGCGCATGTGCTCGAGGGTGACGACGTCCTTGTTGCCGGTCGCGGTGATGATGATGTCAGCAGTCGGCGCAGCTTCCTCGAGGGTCACGACCTCGAAACCGTCCATTGCAGCCTGCAGGGCGCAGATCGGGTCGACCTCGGTGACCTTGACGCGGGCGCCGGCGCCGCGCAGCGACGCTGCCGAGCCCTTGCCCACATCGCCATAGCCGCAGACGATCGCGACCTTGCCGGCCATCATGGTGTCGGTCGCGCGGCGGATACCGTCGACGAGCGATTCCTTGCAGCCGTACTTGTTGTCGAACTTCGACTTGGTGACGGAGTCGTTGACGTTGATTGCCGGGAAGGGCAGCAGGCCCTTCTTCTGCAGCTGGTAGAGGCGGTTCACGCCGGTGGTGGTCTCCTCGGTGACGCCGCGGATCGCTTCGCGCTGTTTGGTGAAGAAGCCCGGGGTCTCCTTCATGCGCTTCCTGATCTGCTCGAAGAAGATAGTCTCTTCCTCGTTGCCCGGATTGGACAGAACGTCCTCGCCTGCTTCGGCGCGCGCGCCGGTCAGGATGTACATGGTGGCGTCGCCGCCGTCGTCGAGGATCATGTTCGACACGCCGCCGTCGGCCCACTGGAAGATGCGGTCGGTGTAGGACCAGTACTCCTCAAGGGTCTCGCCCTTGACGGCGAAGACCGGCGTGCCGGTCGCGGCGATCGCGGCAGCGGCGTGGTCCTGCGTCGAGAAGATGTTGCACGATGCCCAGCGGACATCGGCGCCAAGTTCCTTCAGAGTCTCGATCAGAACCGCCGTCTGGATCGTCATGTGCAGCGAGCCGCTGATGCGCGCACCCTTGAGCGGCTTCGACGAGCCGAACTCGGCGCGGCAGGCCATCAGGCCCGGCATCTCGGTCTCGGCGATGTCCAGTTCCTTGCGGCCCCAGTCGGCCAGCGAAATGTCGGCTACGATGTAGTCCTGCCCGCTCATGCGTGTGCTCCGTAATGTTCCGACCGGCGAGGCCGGATGTCTGGATTTTGACGTGTGTATCGGAGCGGTGCCTAGCAGAAAGCCGGGAACGGGGCAACATCACATAAAGAAGTCTTTATATCGAGGCGGCTAGCACTCTTCGCCGAAGCGGTCGCCGATGAGCTTTTCGAGAGCTTCCATCACCTCGGCCGCCTGCGGGCCCTGCGCGCTGACGGTGATGCCGCAGCCGGGGCTGGCGGCCAGCATCATCAGGCCCATGATGGAGGTGCCGCCGACGCTGACACCGTCCTTCTCGACGGTCACGTTGGCGTCATACTCGCCGACGAGCTGGACGAACTTGGCCGAAGCGCGGGCGTGAAGGCCCCGCCTGTTGATGATCATCATCTCCTTGCGGAGCACGCCCTCAGTCATTTTCCGCTCAGAACCTGGCTCGCCACGTTGATGTATTTGCGTCCGGCGACCTGCGCCTCCTGCAGGGCCGCCGCCATGTCGTCGCCGAGGCGCACGCTGGAGAGCTTGATCAGCATCGGCAGGTTGACGCCGGCGATGACCTCGACCTTGCCGGGGCTCATCACGGATATCGCAAGGTTCGACGGCGTGCCGCCGAACATGTCGGTGAGAATGATGACGCCGGCACCGGTGTCGGCGCGCGATACCGCATCGACAATGTCATTGCGGCGCTTTTCCATATCGTCGTCAGCGCCGATGCAGACGGTTTCGAAATTCTGCTGCGGGCCGACCACGTGCTCGACAGCGAGACGGAACTCCTCGGCAAGACCGCCGTGGGTGACAAGAACGATACCGATCATGCTTGAGCCCGATACGCAGGCGCCGATTTAAGCGGGTCGCAGGCGAAGTCCACGCCCTCACATTCACAACATCCGCTCACAGACCACTCCGTCGAACAACCACCCTGAGGCCTCTCAAGCGTCAGGGAGCGCTATCTTGTCAACGGGCAGACGGTTTACAAGCCGAAAAATGCCACCGAAATGGCCAAATTGCCGCAGAGCGACGCATTTCCGGCCGAGATGGGATCAAATTCCGCACTTTTCACGGCGGAGTTTGCCTCCGCATTGACTAAACTCAATTGAGTTTCCGCCCGGTCTGCCATTATTGCTAGCTAACTAATACGTGAAATAGGTGGGACCGTGACGAGCGCGAAGGCTGGCGTGAATGTGAAACTCAGGAGTTTTTCCCGCTCGTTGCCGATGTCTCTGCTTCTGGCGCGCGAGGCCGTCATGACGCGGTTCAGGCCGGCGCTGAAGCTGTTTAACATCACCGAACAGCAGTGGCGTGTGCTGCGGGCGCTCTCCTCGGTCAAGGAGATCGAGGTGATGGAACTCGCCAAGGCAACGTCGCTACTGGCGCCATCGCTTTCGCGTATCCTGCGGGACATGGAAGAGCGCGGGCTGGTCGAGCGCCGCCAGGTGCCCGACGACCTGCGCCGTTCGCTGATCTCGATCAGCGAGGACGGCGTCAAGCTGATCGACGCGGTCGCGCCCTATTCGGAAAGCATCTATCAGGAAATCACCGAAACCGTCGGCCGCGACAAGATGGATCTCCTGCAGCAGCTCTGCAGGGACGTCGTCACCTCGCTCTCGCAGCTGCCCGCCACCGACTATACGGGCGTCGAGCTCGACGCGGACATCCTGCGCATCGTCGGCGACAGCACCCGGGGCCGTCCACGCCTCGAAGACTAACCTTCGCGCGCGTCATCGATATTGACAGCGCGAACTCCACCGGTTTTAATTAACGTATTAATTACCGGAGGAAACATGCGGCTTGCAAGCTTTGCCCACAACGGGAAGGACCGGATCGGATTCGAGATCGACGGCCTCCTGTACGACCTCAACGACGCGCTGAAGGCGGCCGGCGAGGACGTTTCCTATTCGACCATGATCGCGCTGATTGAGGATGGCGCGCGCGGGCGGCAGGCCGCGGATGCAGCATTCCGCCATGTTCTGGACAAGCGGGATGCGATCGCCGGCGTCCCGGCCTCAGACGTGCGTTGGCATCCGCCGGTGCGAAAGCCGTACAAGATCTGCGGCGTTGCGATGAACAATTCGGCGAGCGATGCCCGCAAGATCAGCGCGCCAGACCATCCGCTGTTTTTTCTTAAGCCTGCTTCCTGCCTTGTCGGCCACAACGAGCCGATCGTGGTGAAGGATTATTACGGCAGCGTGCATCCGGAGCCGGAGCTTGCAGTCGTGATCGCGAAGGACTGCAAGGACGTCGCCGTCGAGGACGCGATGGACTGCGTGTTCGGCTACACCATCCTCAACGACATGACTGGCAACGGCATGCGCGCGCAGGACATGGTTCATTACTACGCGCTCTACCCGTCGAAGGAGAACCCGGACGTCGTCGAGAAGCGCGAGCAGCACCTTTCCTACACCGCCCGCTACAAGGGCACCGACACCTTCGGGCCTATGGGGCCGTATCTGGTGACGAAGGATGAGGTGCCGGACCCGCACACGCTCGACGTTCGTGCCTGGCACAAGGACGAGATCATCGCTGAGGACTCGACCGCCTACTACACCTACTCGGTCCCGGAGATCATCGCCTTCATCACCCGCTACCACACGCTGTGGGCCGGCGACGTCATCTCAATGGGCACGGCTTTCCGTCCGAGCGCTGGAGGCAAGCGCAGCCTGCATCTTGCCAACATCACCGAGCTTGGCGGGCCGGTCAGCGTCGAGATCACCGGCCTTGGCCGGCTCGATAATCCGGTCGTGAAGGTCTAGCTGGTCATGATGGGGAGGATCGAAGACCGGCTGGCCATTCGCGAACTGAACGACGCGTTTGCGCACGCGCTCGACCACGGCAAGCTCGACCTGTTCGTGTCGCTGTTTACCTACGACGTGTTCTACCGCAACGGCGAGCGGCGCCTGAACGGGCGGCAGGAACTGGAGGAGTTCTTCCGCGCCCGTGCCGCGAGCGGCAGGCTGTCGCGCCATTTCTACAGCGGGCTGGTGCTGGAATTTACCGGCCCGGACGAGGCAACCGGCCACAGCAGCTGGCTGACCTTTGCGGGAAGCGGCGAGCCGCCGATCGAGGGAACCGAACCCTTCGTCATCGGTGACGTCCGCGACAGCTATCGGCGCGACGCCGACGGGTGCTGGCAGTTCGCCGCGCGCGAGATTGACGCCGTCTTCGTCAACAAGGCGATCAAGCCGCTGCCCACTAGTTTTGGGAAGCCGACATGAGCACGCGCGCCGGCAAATGTCCGGTCGACAATGGCGAGGTCCCCTTTGAGGTCGCGGGCGAAGGCCCCGCGCTTGTCCTCATTCACGGCTTCTCGCTCGATATGCGCATGTGGCGGCCGCAATTCGAGGCCCTGGCAGCCGATTTCAAGGTTGTCCGCTACGACCTGCGCGGTTTCGGCCGTTCCAGCGCGCCCAGCGCCGAATACGATCATTGCGCTGACCTCGCGCGGCTTCTCGAGCATCTCGGGATCGACCGGCCGCTGCTGGTTGGCCTGTCACTCGGCGCGAACATCGCCCTGCGCTACGCGACGCTCTGCCCCGAGAACGTACACGGGCTGGTGCTGGCATCGCCCGGCCTTCCCGGCCATGCCTGGAAGGAAATGCGCCCGCCGGAAGCGGCACTCGCCCGTGCCCGCGCCCATGGCGTCGAGGCGGCAAAGCAATTCTGGCTCGGGCATGAGATGTTTGCCTCGCTCGGCGACTATCCGCAGGCGAAGGCAGAAGTTGCAGAGATCGTCGCTGATTACAGCGGCTGGCACTGGCGCGAGACGGACATGCAGGCGCCCGCAGAGCCGATTATCCCGCAGCTTGAACATATCCGCGCGCCGGCGCTGGTCATCAGCGGCGACCGCGACGTTGCCGGCTATCGCGAGATCGCGCAGCGCATTGCAGATTCCGTTCCGGGCGCTTCGCTGCTGCGGCTGGAAACGGCCGGCCACATGCTTAACCTTGAGCAGCCGGAAATCTTCACGGATGCGGTTCGCCGTTTCGCGGCGAGCCAGATGCTGGAGGCATGAGAACGATGAGCAATTCGATCCCGTTCAACCTCGATCCGCCAGGCACGTATATCTACACCGGCGAGATGGCGACTAAAGGCTACAAGCTGACGCGCTTCGGCCTCAGCCTGCGCCGCCCGGAAAATCGCGAAAAGTTTCTCGCCGACGAGGAAGGCTACATGCGCGGCGCCGGCCTCAGCGATGAGGAGATCGCGCTGGTCAAGGCACGCGACTGGACCGGGCTCCTCAAGGCGGGCGGCCATCTGCAGGCGATGCTGAAGGTCGCGGCGACCGTCGGCCAGAACCTCTGGCACATCGGCGCGCACAATGCCGACATGGAGGTTGAGGAACTGATGCAGCTTTGCCCGCGCAGGGTCAGCGCGCTTCCGGGGGGAGAAGACTGATGGCGAAGATTATCGGCGGATTCGCGATTTCGCACACGCCCTCAATGGGGATCGAATACGACAAGGGCATGGCGAACGGCTTCAGCCCGCGCTGGCAGCCCTGGTTCGACGGCACCCGGCCGATGAAAGAGTGGCTGGCGAAGATGCAGCCCGACCGCATGGTGATCGTCTACAACGACCACCTCAACCACTTCGACTTCGACGCCTATCCGACGCTGGCGATCGGCATCGCGCCCGAGTTCCGGCAGGCGGATGAAGGCTGGGGCCTGCGTCCGTTCCCGAGCCTCGTCGGCGATACCGACCTTGGCTGGCACCTGACCAACAAGCTGGTGCGCGATGGCGGGTACGACCTCACGGTCTGCCAGGACCTCGCCATCGACCACGGCATCTATTCGTGGATGCCGTATCTCAAGGACACGCCGTGGGACACGCCCATCGTGCCGATCGCGATCAACATGGTGCGTCACCCGATCCCGACTTCACAGCGGCTGCACAATTTCGGCAAGTCGATCCGCGCGGCGATCGAGAGCTTCCCGGGCGACGACCGCATCCTCGTCGTCGCGACCGGCGGCATGTCGCACCAGATCAGCGGCGCGCGCTTCGGCATCGCCAACGAAAAGCTCGACCGCTACTTCCTGTCCAAGCTGAAGGACGAGGTCCAGGAGCTGGTCGACCTGCCGCAGGAGGAGCTGATGCGTCTTGGCGGTACCGAGGCAGCCGAACTTGCGATCTGGTTCGCGATGCGCGGCGCGCTGTCCGACAATATCGACGAGGTCTACAGCTACTACACCTTCCCGGCGATAACCGGCTGCGGCGTGATCGCCTTCGAGGAGCGGAGCTGATCTCCGGAGAAGTCTTCCGCATCTTCTGGATGCATACTGCGACGTTGCGCCACTATTCTGATGCATTGATCCATGCGTCTTAGAAGCTGGCGCAACTGTTCTCTCCCGACTATAAACGGGCTGAACGGCGATTTCCGCCGCCCGCCAGTCCGGCCAGCGAGGAGGCTGTCCCGGATCAGCTGACATCGTTGGCATGACCGTGCGCACCAGCCGTCACGGTTGTCTTTTGGGAGGAAGACCGCATGCGCAATTTTGCAAAGAACCTTGGCCGTACCGCGCTCGTCGTGACGGCGATGACGCTTGGCCTCAGCTTCGGCGCGAAGGCCGAGCAGGAAATCAAGATCGGCTACGCGCTGGCGACGACGTCGCACTACGGCGTTGCCGCCAACAATTGGCAGGAAGTCGTCGAGAGCGGCACCGACAAGCGCTTCGTGTTCCGTCACTTCCCCTCCTCTGGCCTTGGCGGCGAGCGCGAGGTTCTAGAGGGCCTGCAGATCGGCACGGTCGAAGCGACCATCGTTTCCTCCGGCACGCTCTCCAACTTCGTCCCCGAAGCCGGCGTCTTCGACATTCCGTTCCTGTTCCGCGACCTTGCCCATGCCCGCGGCGTGCTCGATGGCCCGATTGGCCAGGAGATCCTCGGCAAGTTCGAGAGCGCGAACCTGATCGCACTTGCCTGGGGCGAGCAGGGCTTCCGCCATATCACCAACAACCGCAATGCGATCGAGAAGCCGGATGACGTCGCCGGCCTGAAGCTGCGGACGATGGAAAACCCGATCCACATCACCGCTTTCAACACGCTTGGTGCTGCTCCGACGCCGATGGCCTGGCCGGAGGTGATCGGCGCGCTGCAGCAGGGCACCATCGACGGCCAGGAGAACCCGCTGTCGGTGATTACCTCGGCGAAGCTGTCGGAAGTGCAGAAGCACCTCACCGTCTCCGGCCACGTCTATTCGCCGGCGATGCTGCTGGTCTCGCCGGATCTCTGGAACAGCCTGTCCGATGAGGACAAGGAAGTGTTCAAGAAGGGCGCTGCCGAGGCGGTCGTTGCCATGCGCGCCTTCGTCGATGACGTCGAGAAGTCCGGCGTCGAGCAGCTGAAGAAGGAAGGCATGACAGTCGGCGAGCTTACGGCCGAGCAGAAGGCCGAGTTCCAGAAGGCGCTCGCTCCCGCCTATGAGGAATACTACAAGACCTACGGCAAGGAACTGATCGACGGCATCATCGCGGCCAAGTGACCGCGCCGTCCAAAACACCTGAACTGGCGGGCCGGCGTCATGCCGGCCTTGCCGACTGAGGAGGGCACTTTCCTTGCAAAAGCTTGAGAACGCCTTCGTCGAGGCCAACAAGTGGGCGCTGATCCTGCTGCTGGGCGCCATGTCTTGCATCGTCTTCGCCAATGTGACGCTGCGCTACACGACGAATTACTCGATCTACTGGGCCGAGGAAGTCGCCCGCTACATGATGATCTGGCTGACGTTCCTTGGTGCGGGCCTGACCCTTCGCTATGGCGGGCACGTCGCGATCACCAACCTGATGGAGATCATGCCGACGCAGAAGCAGCGCCTGCTGCGCGGCTTCATCGTCATCTGCCTGATCGCCTTCTTCGCGGTGATGATCTGGGTCGGCTACGGCTATGCGATGCGCATGCGCTTCCAGATGACACCGGCGACCCGCATCCCGTTTGCCTATGTCTACGCGGCGATGCCGGTAGGTTTCGCCCTTCTCATCATCCATCTCCTCCTCGTCGTGCGCAGCTATGTCCGCGACAACCGCTTCGAGGAAACCACCGAGGCCGGCGATATTGCTGGCAGCCTGAGCGCATGATGCCAACGGAGTAGGATCACGTGGCCTGGATACTTTTCGGTTCCTTCGTCGTGCTGCTCGCGCTGGGCTTTCCCATCGCCTTCGTGCTGGCGATCTCGGCCTTCGTCGCCGTCGCGCTCGGAAGCAACTATCCCTATCTCGTCATCGTGAAGGAGATGTTCTCCGGCCTCGACTCATTTCCGCTGATGGCCGTCCCGTTCTTCATCCTCGCGGCCGAGCTGATGACGGGCGGCGCGATGACATACGTGCTGCTGCGCTTCGCCTCGCAGTTCGTCGGGCACAAGCGCGGCGGCCTCGGCTACGCGAACGTGATTGCCTCGACACTGTTCTCCGGAATTTCGGGCTCAGCGCTGGCGGACGCGGCCGGTCCCGGCGCTATGATGATCCGCATGATGGAAAAGAGCGGCTATGACCGCTCCTACGCCGGAGCCCTGACGGCCTCATCGGCAGTCATGGGGCCGATCATCCCGCCGTCGATCATCATGATCGTCTATGCGCTGCAGGTTGAGCAGGTGTCGGTGGGTGCGCTGTTCATCGCCGGCATCGTCCCGGGCGTCATCATCGCGCTCGCGCTCTCCGCGGCCAACTTCTACGTCTCGCGTGCCCGCGGCTACCGCGGTGGCGACCCGAAGCCGCCCACCGCCGAGATCGTCCGGACCAGCATTTATGCGCTGCCGGCCCTGTTCCTGATCGTCCTGATCATTGGCGGCATCCGCGCCGGCATCTTCACGCCAACCGAAGCTTCGGTGGTGGCAATCTTCTACGCTCTGGCGTGCGGCATGTTCGTCTACCGCTCGCTGAAGGTGAAGGACATTCCGGCCATCATCCTGCGCGCGGCCCTGATCTCGGTTGCCGTCCTGCTGATCCTGGCGGCCGCCCGCGCCTTTGCCTGGGTGCTGATCATCGAGGGCGTGCCGCAGCGCCTTGCCGAGACGATCGTCTCATGGAACCTCTCGCCGGTTGTCTTCCTGCTCGCGATCAACGTCTTCCTGCTGATCTTCGGCTTGTTCATGGACCCGCTGCCGGGCGTGATGGTGCTGGTGCCGATCCTCGCGCCCATCGCGCATTCGCTCGGCATCGATCCAATCCACTTCGCGATGGTGGTGATCCTGAACCTAACGATCGGCCTGATCACGCCACCGGTCGGGGCGCTGCTCTTCGTCGTCTCATCCACGGTGAAGCTGAAGGTGAGCGAGATCGTGCGCGAGATGCCGCCATTTCTCCTGGCGCATCTGCTGGTCCTGCTGCTGATTACCTTCGTGCCGGGGGTGTCGACCTGGCTGCCGCGCGTGAGCGGATTCTAGGCCGCTGAGGCCTAGTTCCGCTTGCGCTCTTCCTCGCGCAGTTCGTTCCAGGCGTTCTGCTGGGCGAGCATCTGGCGCAGATAGGCGACGTTTGCCTGCGCCTGCTGCGGCGAGAGTTCGCGCGATGCGATCTCCTCCGCTTCCTTGAACCGGCCCTGCAGGCCAACGACGAGGGCGAGGTTCTGACGCACGCGGCTGTCGGCGCCCGGCGCCTGCACGGCCTGGCGCAGATAATTCTCGGCGCTCTTGAGATCCCCTTCCAGCACGTAGGACATGCCGAGGTTGGACAGGATCGAGGCTTCACCGGGCTTCAGCTCCAGAGCGCGCATGTAGAGCCTGCGCGCCTCTTTCTGGTCGCCGAGCTGGTCGAGGATTGCGSCTTCCGCCGACATCAGCTTCCAGTCGGGATATTCCGGCGTCTGGGCGCGGCGCACCGCATCGAGCGCGGGCTCCAGCTCGCCCGCTGCGGCGAGCGCCTTGCCATAGGCGGCGAGCACCTTGCGGTCGGACGGATAGTCGATGGCAAGCTTGCGCATCACCGCGAGCGACTGGTCGGTGCGGCCGCTCATCTGCAGCACCGAGGCGTAGCGCATCGCGGCGGTGCTGTCCTTTGGGTTCTTCGCGTACGCATTGCCGAGCGACTCGACTGCCGAGGCCAGCTGTTGGGCTGACATCGATTCCACCACCTCGGGCGAGGAACCGCGAGAAATGGAGCCGGTGGTCATCTTGTCGGTGGATGCACATCCCGAAAGGGAAACGGCGATGATGAGTGCACTCAGCACTGCGGAGCTGCGTTTCCCCGTTGCCTTCGCGGCGAGGTTGGTGAACATCGGCACTGAATCTCCCCTGCCCGACAGTGACCCTTTTCCGGTCACGATCGAGGGTCAGCAATAATCTGTTAACGCTAACGGATCGTTAAAAAGGATCTTTCCGGCCATGCCGCTGACACTGAAAGACAAGGCAACGCCCGGCTCCCGCCCGGTTCATCTCGTCACCAAGGAAAGCTTCTCCAGGCTGGAGCTGGACGCCGGCGCGCGTGCATGGGCGGGAGCGAACCATTTTAGCGGCGCGGCCGGCCAGCTTCTGCTCCTGCCGGGCAGCGATGGGGCGATCGCGGGCGCGCTGTTTGGCGTGGCCGACAAGCGCGGCGGCTTCTCGCCGCTTGCCACCGGCTCGCTCGCGAAGAAGCTGCCCGCCGGCGAATGGCACTTTGCCAGCACGCCGGAAGATCCCGACCTTGCCGCGCTCGGCCTTCTTCTCGGCAGCTACGTCTACACACGCTACCGCAAGCATGAGGGCCGCGACGTCGAGTTCGTGGTGCCGGAAGGCGCGGATGCAGCAAGGGTGCGCCAGCAGGCCGAGGCGGTCTTCCTCGTCCGCGACCTCATCAACACGCCGACCAACGATTTCGGCCCCAAGGAACTCGAGGCGGCCGCGCGCTCGCTGGCAGACGCGCATGGGGCAAAAGTCTCCGTCATTTCAGGCGACGCGCTCATCGAGCAGAATTTTCCGATGATCCACGCCGTTGGCCGCGCCTCGGCGCAGGCCCCGCGCCTGATCGACTTCTCGTGGGGTGCGGAAGACGCACCGAAGGTCACGCTCGTCGGCAAGGGCGTTTGCTTCGACACCGGCGGCCTCGACATCAAGCCGCCGTCGAGCATGCTGCTGATGAAGAAGGACATGGGCGGCGCGGCCAACGTCCTCGGCCTTGCCTCGATGCTGATGGCGGCCAAGGCAAACATCCGCCTGCGCGTTCTGATACCGGCGGTCGAGAATTCCATCTCCGCCAACGCCTTCCGCCCCGGCGACATCTTGCCGAGCCGCAAGGGCCTGACCGTCGAGATCGGCAACACCGATGCCGAGGGCCGGCTGATTCTCGCTGACGCGCTGGCGCTGGCAGACGAAGAGTCGCCCGAGGTGCTGATCGACATGGCAACGCTGACCGGTGCGGCGCGTGTGGCGCTTGGCCCGGACCTGCCGCCCTTCTTCACCGACGACGATACGCTTGCGGAAAACCTCGCCCACGCCGCCGAGAAGACCGCCGATCCGCTCTGGCGCCTGCCGCTGTGGTCGAACTACGACAGCAAGCTCAACTCCAAGGTCGCGGACATCAACAACGTCACCACCGACGGCATGGCCGGCGCGGTGACGGCGGCACTGTTCCTGCGCCGCTTTGTCGAAAACGCCAGGAGATGGGCGCATTTCGACGTGTTCGGCTGGTCGCCGGTCGAGCGCCCGCACTGCCCGATCGGCGGCGAGGCGCAGGCGATCCGCGCCATTCTCGACGTGCTCGTCAACAGGTACGGGGTCCGCTGACCCCGTCTCGTTGACGCAGCGCCGGACTCCGGCTATCCATCCGCTTGGAACTGGTCCCGCCGCGAGGCGGGTGAAAATGGGAACACGGTGCGACTGACTATCGGTCAAATCCGTGGCTGCCCCCGCAACTGTAACCGTTGAGCCAACTTCCACATGCCACTGGCGGTCAGGCCGGGAAGGCGGAAGAGAGGCGAAGACACGGAAGCCAGGAGACCTGCCGTTCCAGTCACCCATGTCTCGATGCGGGGTGCATCGGGGCGCGGTCGTCCGTCGCGGTGACATTCGAAGAATGTGCTGCATGCCGGAAGCGGCGAGATGACCTTTGGCGCATGGGCGCCGCGAATTCGGTTTGCAGCCTCAGTGTAACCGCCGGTCGGCATTGCCGATCGGACAGATGTGGGGACTGCAATGAAATCGCCGCTGCTCGCTGCGAGCGCACTTACGCTTATCCTGTCCGGACCCTCTTTCGCCCAGGATGATGCTTCTTCCGACGACGTGACCGTTCTCGATACGATCACGGTTACTACCGCCAATCGCACGCCCACCGAGGCGCAGAAGGTTGGCTCCAAGGTCGAGCTGCTGACTAGCGAGGACATCGATAAGAAGACGGTTCAGGCCGTAGCGGATTATCTGTCGTTCGTGCCCGGCATGTCTGTGAGCCCGGCAGGCCCGATTGGCCAGACCACGGGCGTCTACATGCGCGGCCTGCCCGTGCGCTACATCAAGACGCTCTACAACGGCATCGACGTCTCGGACGTCTCGAACACGCAGGTTCAGACCCATTTCGAGCACCTGCTGTCTGCCGGCATCTCGAACATCGAGGTTCTGAAGGGCTCCCAGAGCACGCTCCATGGCTCCAACGCCATTGCCGGTCTCGTCGATCTGTCGAGCTTTGCCGACGAAGGTCCGGGCGTTCATCACACCGTTGAGATCGAAGGCGGCTCCTACGGCACGGTGCGCGGCCGCTATGGCATCAGCGCGTCTGATGATGCCTCCCGCATCGTCGGCAATATTTCAGGCTTCCGGGCCGATGGCTTCTCCGCCGCTGCCGGCGGCACGGAAAAGGACGGATACCAGAACGTCACCGCCGACCTGAACGTTGAGCACCGCTTCAGCGAAGCCTTTTCCGTCTTTGGCTCGGCGCTCTACATCGACACCAGGGCCGAGTATGACCTCAACGGCTTTGACAGCTCAGGCGACGAGAACTTCACCACGTTCCTGGGCGGACGCGCAGGGTTCAACCTCGATCTTCTCGACGGCCGTGCCAAGAACACCTTCTCGGTGCAGGCATCGCGCATGGATCGCGAGATTTCGCCGGCCAACGACACCTTCGTCGGCGACCGGCTGAAGTTCGACTATCTCGGTTCGTTCGAACTGACCGATCGCATCACCCTGCAATACGGCGCCGACCACGAGCGTCAGAAGGCCGATGTCGCGACCACCTGGACCGCAATCAGCGACAGCCACCATCTCACGGGTGTCTGGGCGCAAGGGATTTTCGAGCCGGTTGATGATTTCGTGCTGACTGCCGGGCTTCGCCATGATGAGCACTCTGAATTTGGCGGCCACACCACCTATCGTGGCACGGCGTCCTATCTCTTCCCGAATTCCGGAACGCGCCTCCACGCCTCGGTCGGCACTGGCTTTCGGGCGCCCAGCCTCTATGAGCTATACGCGCCCACCTACGGCAACACGGATCTGCAGCCGGAAACCAGCTTCAGCTACGATGTCGGCGTCGAGCAGACTTTTCTCGATGGCCGCCTGACGGCCGACATCACCTACTTCTCGGTGAAGGTCGAGGACCGCATCGGATTTGGCACGACCTACGTGCAGATCCCCGGCAACACCCATTCGCGCGGCATCGAAGCCTCGCTGAAATACGCGGTGACCGACTGGTTTGATCTTGGCGCCTCCTACACCTACACCAGCGCGGCGGACGATGCAGGGATCCGCGCCATTCGCGTCCCGCGCCATGCGACCGTGCTGACTGCGACGGTGCGTCCGGCTGAAAAGTGGACGGTGAGCGCCGACCTGAAATATGCCGTCGACACGCTGGACACCGACTTCTCGACCTGGCCATCGACAGATGTGGCGCTCGACGACTACGTCCTGCTCAACGCCAGGGTCGCCTATCAGCTGAACGACAACATGCAGTTCTACCTTCGTGGCGAGAACCTGCTGAACGAGAAGTACCAGACCGTGTTGGGCTACAATACGCCGGGCGCCTCCGCGTTCGTTGGCATGAAGGCGAAGTTCTGATGCGTGTAAGGGATCGCATTGGTATCTGGCTGGCGTGGCCCTCCGGGCCCGCGCTCGCCGTGCTGCCTGCGATCCTGCTTGCACTGGTATGCGCGGCAGGAGCTGCATCGGCAGCACCTGCCCGCGTCGTCTCGATGAACGTCTGCACTGACCAGATGGCGATGCTGGTCGCGGCGGATGGACAGCTGCGTTCGGTGACGCACCTTGCCACCGATACGCAAACCTCGGCGATGGTGGATGAGGCGAAAGCCTTTCCCGTTAATCACGGCCTCGCCGAAGAAATCTTCCTGATGAAGCCTGACCTGGTGCTGGCCGGCACCTATACCGCGACCGCGACGGTGAACCTTCTCCAGAACCTCGGCATCCGCGTCGAGCTGTTCGACCCGGTCAACACCTTTGCCGACGTGCGCGAGCAGATCGCACGCGTCGGCAAGTTGCTTGGCCGCGAAGGGCGCGCGGCGGAAGTCGTCGCCGAACTCGACAGCGGGTTGCAGGAACTCGCGACCAGCAGCAGCGGTGTCACCGCCCTTGGCTGGTCATCGAACAGCTATGCCACGGGCGCGGGAACGTTTACCGACGAGGTCATGAACGTTGCTGGCCTCACCAACATTGCCGCGCGCGAAGGAATCCAGGGCGGGGCGCGGGTTCCGCTCGAAACGTTACTTGCCGCGAAGCCGAACCTGATCGTCACCGGCAGCGAAAACTACCAGCGTCCGGCGATGGCGCAGGATAATTTCATTCATCCCGCTTTCCGTGCCTACGTGGCGGGCGGCAAGGAGGTCTCGGTACCCGACAAGTACTGGGTGTGCGGCGCGCCGTTTTCGCTCGAGGCTGTACGCATCCTACGCACCGCCGCCGAGGCGACCGGAGCCGCGCGTTGACCGACACATCGAGATACCGGCTGGTGCTCGCCGCGCTCGGGTTCGCGGTCGCGCTCCTGTTCCTGATCTCGCTGGCCACGGGACCGGCGGCAATCGGCTTTGCCGATTCCATGCGCGCGCTCTTTTCCGGCGATGCCTATGAGATCACGCTGATCATGCGCGAGATCCGCCTGCCGCGCGCGATCCTCGGCCTGATGGTCGGCGCGACGCTCGGCCTCTCCGGCGCCGTGCTGCAGGGCTACCTGCGCAATCCGCTGGCTGAACCCGGTCTGCTCGGCATCAGTGCCACCGCGTCTCTTGGCGCGGTGCTGACGATCTATACCGGCGTCTCGCTCGTCTTTCCGCTCGCCTTGCCGCTAGCGGCACTCGCAGGCGCGGGCGTTGCCGTGCTGGTGGTGCGGGCGATGGCCGGCGGCTCGGGCGGAACGCTCTCGATCATTCTTGCGGGCATCGCGTTGTCGGCCTTCGCCGGGGCCATGACGTCGCTCGCGCTGAACCTTTCTCCCAATCCGTTCGCGGCGATGGAAATCGTCTTCTGGATGCTGGGCTCGCTCACCGACCGCTCCATGATCCATGTGTCGCTCGCTGCTCCGTTCATGGTGGCAGGCTGGGTGATGCTGGCGCTGACCGCCCGCGCGCTCGATGCGTTAACGCTCGGCGCGAGCGCCGCCGCCAGCCTTGGTTTCGACCTGCGCCGCACGCAGCTTCTTGCCGTCGGAGGCACTGCCGCCTCGGTCGGCGCGGCGACGGCCGTTGCGGGGGCAATCGGCTTCGTCGGGCTGGTCGTGCCGCACATCTTGCGCCCGCTCGTCGGCAGCATGCCGTCGCGCCTGCTGCCGGCCAGCGCTCTGGGTGGCGCGGCGATGCTGCTTGCCGCCGACATTCTCGTGCGGCTGATCGCGCCCGAGCGCGACCTGAAACTCGGTGTCCTCACCGCCATGGTCGGCGCGCCGTTCTTCCTGTGGCTGATCTGGCGCTCGCGGAGGACGATGCTGTGACGCTGCTTGCCGTCTCCGATCTCCATGCCGATCTCGGCCGCCGCGAGGTGCTGCACGGCGTCTCCTTCACCGTCAGCGAGGGCGAGTTTGTCGGCCTGATCGGCCCGAACGGCGCCGGCAAGACGACGCTGCTGCGCGCGATCCTTGGCCTGACGCCCTCGAAAGGCACCGTCATCATCGGCAATGAGGTGAAGCCAGCGCCGCGCGTCCAGGCCAGGCTCGTCTCCTATCTGCCGCAGGAGCGGGAGATTGCCTGGCCGGTGACGGTTGAGCGCGTCGTGGCGCTGGGCCGAGCGCCGCACCTGCCGGGCTTTGCCGCTCCCGGGGACGCTGACCTTGCGACGATCCGCTCGGCGATGCGGCGCATGGAAGTGGAAGATTTCGCGCAGCGCCCCGCAACCGAACTTTCCGGCGGCGAACAGGCGCGAGTGCTGATCGCCCGGGCGCTCGCACAGGAAGCGCCGCTGATGCTCGCCGACGAACCGGCGGCCGGGCTCGACCCCGCCCACCAAATTGCCCTTATGAAGATCTTTGCGGGCCTTGCCGACGAAGGCTCCAGCGTCGTCGCCTGCCTGCACGACCTCGGCCTTGCCGCCCGCTTTTGCACGCGGCTAATCCTGCTGCAGGACGGCCGCATCGTGGCTGACGGTGCGCCGCGCGATGTGCTGACGGACGAGCTGCTGCGCTCGACCTACGGCGTGAAATCCTTCCTCGGCGAGCACGAGGGCGGGCTGATCGTGCAGCCCTTTGATCTGGCGGACGGATCCGGCCACGGGGGATGACCGCGGCATTGCGTCGTGATACGACACCGGCGCGGCTTACAGCCTTTCCGATTTCACCTTTCGCCGGCTTGCCGGCTGGGACATCTCTATGACTGCACACCTCACCCCGAAGCCCGCCACCGCCTCAAAGTCCGAAGCTCTTTCCGGCACCGTCCGTGTGCCTGGCGACAAGTCCATCTCGCACCGCTCCTTCATGTTCGGCGGGCTTGCTTCCGGCGTCACCCGCATCACCGGGCTGCTCGAGGGCGAGGACGTAATGCGCACCGGCGAGGCTATGAAAGCCATGGGCGCAAAGATCGAGAAGCAGGGCGACGAGTGGATCATCCACGGCACCGGCAACGGCGCGCTGCTTGAGCCGCAGGGCCCGCTCGACTTCGGCAATGCCGGTACCGGCTCGCGCCTCACCATGGGCCTCGTCGGCACCTACGATATGACCACCACCTTCATCGGCGATGCCTCGCTGCAGAGCCGGCCGATGGGCCGCGTGCTCAACCCGCTGCGCGAAATGGGCGTGCAGGTCGTGGACGCCGCGCCCGGCGACCGCATGCCGCTCACCATCCGTGGCCCGAAGCGCGCCAACCCGATCACCTACCGCGTGCCGATGGCCTCCGCTCAGGTGAAGTCGGCTGTGCTGCTTGCCGGCCTCAACACGCCGGGCATCACGACGGTCATCGAGCCGATCATGACCCGCGACCACACGGAGAAGATGCTGAAGGGCTTTGGCGCCAATCTCGAGGTCGAGACCGACAAGGACGGCGTGCGCCACATCCGCATCGAGGGCGAGGGCAAGCTCACCGGCCAGGTTATCGCCGTGCCGGGCGATCCGTCCTCGGCCGCCTTCCCGCTGGTTGCGGCGCTGATCGTACCGGGCTCCGACATCGTCATCGAAAACGTGCTGATGAACCCGACGCGTACCGGCCTCATCGACACGCTGCTCGAAATGGGCGCCTCGATCGAGATCCTCAACCGCCGCGATGCGGGCGGCGAGGAAGTCGCCGACCTGCGCGTGCGCCATTCGGAGCTCAAGGGCGTCTCCGTGCCGCCGGCACGCGCGCCGTTCATGATCGATGAATACCCGATCCTTGCCATCGCCGCCTCGCTTGCCGAGGGCGAGACGGTGATGGACGGTCTCGAAGAGCTGCGCGTCAAGGAAAGCGACCGCCTCGCGGCCGTTGCCCGTGGCCTTGAAGTCAACGGCGTCGACTGCACGGAGGGCGAAGCCTCGCTCACCGTGCGTGGCCGCCCGGACGGCAAGGGTCTCGGCGGCGGCACTGTTGCCACGCACCTTGATCACCGCATCGCCATGAGCTTCCTTGTCCTCGGCCTTGCGGCCGAGAAGCCGGTTACTGTCGACGATCGCTCGATGATCGCGACCAGCTTTCCGGAGTTCATGGGCCTGATGACTGGCCTTGGCGCGAAGATCGACTGACGGAACGGCTGAGGGAGAGGACATGGCTGATAGCAAGGTTGCAATGATCGTCGGCGGCGGCAGCGGCATGGGTGCCGCGTCGGCCCGAAAGCTCGCCGAAAACGGCTATACCGTGGCCGTCATGTCCTCGTCCGGCAAGGGCGAGGCGCTGGGCAACGAGCTCGGCGGCCTCGGCTTCACCGGCTCCAACCTGTCGAACGACGATTTGAAGCGCTTTGCCGACCTCACCCTCGAGCGCTTCGGCCGCATCGACGTGCTGGTCAACAGCGCCGGCCACGGACCGAAGGGTCCGCTGCTCGAAATCTCCGACGAGGACTGGCACAAGGGTTTTGACGTCTACTTCATGAACGTCGCCCGCGCCGTGCGCATCGTCGCGCCGCAGATGATTGCGCAGAAGTCGGGCTCGATCGTCAACATCTCCACCGCCTGGGTGGACGAGCCGAGCGATATGTTCCCGACCTCTGCCGTCGCCCGCTCGGGGCTGACCGCCTACACCAAGCTGTTCGCCAACCAGTATGCGGCGCAGAACGTGCGCATCAACAACGTGCTGCCGGGCTGGATCGACAGCCTGCCGGAGAAGGACGAGCGCCGCGCATCGGTGCCGATGCAGCGCTATGGCACTGCCGAGGAAATCGCGGAGGCGGTGCTGTTCCTCGCCTCGGAAAAGTCTTCCTACATCACCGGCCAGAACATCCGCGTCGATGGCGGCCTGATGCGTTCGGTCTGAGAGTTCATGTCGTCACATTTCATCATCGCCATCGATGGCCCGGCCGGGGCCGGCAAGGGCACGATGGCGCGCCGCCTCGCCGACCATTTTCACCTGAACATGCTTGACACGGGGCTTACCTACCGCGCTGTCGCGCACAAGATGCTGCAGGAGGGGCTGAACCTCACCGACGCTACGGCCGCCGAGGCAACCGCGCGCTCGCTCGACCTCGGCAATCTCGACCGTGACGTGCTTTCGCAGCATGCCGTCGGCGAGGCTGCGTCGCAGGTTGCCGTCATTCCCGCGGTGCGGCGCGCGCTGGTTGAAAAGCAGCGCGAGTTTGCGAAGACGGCGCCAGGCGCCGTGCTCGACGGCCGCGACATCGGCACGGTGGTCTGCCCCGACGCCGACGTGAAGCTCTATGTCACCGCCACCGCCGCCGTGCGTGCAAAGCGCCGCCTCGCCGAGATCGAATCGCGCGGCGGCACCGCCGAATTCGCGCAGATCCTTGCCGACATCGAGAAGCGCGACGCGCGCGACATGGGCCGCGAGGATTCGCCTCTGCGCCCGGCCGCAGACGCACACTTGCTCGATACGTCCGAAATGGATATAGAAAGCGCGTTTCAGGCGGCGAAAAGTCTGGTCGAACAGGCCATGGCCGCCCGAGGCAAAGACTGAAGCGGGGCGCGGTGCACGTTCTTCCCTCGGGAAGACACGTGATGCCGCACAACCTGTTTCTGGAACCGGCCCGCCCGCATCACATTGCGCCGGAACGCCGCGAGAGCGGCAATGACCCGTCAGGAGGCGGGTCACGATGCTGGCGGACCTGACGCAACACTAGCACACGGCGCCCGCCCGGAGGACCCTATGGGTCAGGGCATTTCAGGAGCTTTTATGTCCCAATCCAACCCTACCCGTGACGATTTCGCCAGCCTTCTCGACGAGTCGTTCTCGGCCGAGCATTCTGCCGAAGGTTCTGTCGTCAAGGGCCTCATCACCGCCATCGAAAAGGACATGGCGATCATCGACGTCGGCCTGAAGGTCGAGGGCCGCGTCCCGCTCAAGGAGTTCGGCGCTCAGGCCAAGGAACTCAAGGCCGGTGACGAAGTCGAGGTTTACGTCGAGCGCATCGAGAACGCCCTCGGCGAGGCCATGCTGTCGCGCGAGAAGGCTCGCCGCGAAGAGAGCTGGGTCCGTCTCGAGGCGAAGTTCAACGCCGGCGAGCGCGTCGAAGGCGTTATCTTCAACCAGGTCAAGGGCGGCTTCACCGTCGACCTCGACGGCGCCGTTGCGTTCCTGCCGCGTTCGCAGGTCGACATCCGTCCGATCCGCGACGTCACCCCGCTCATGCACAACCCGCAGCCCTTCGAGATCCTCAAGATGGATCGCCGTCGTGGCAACATCGTCGTGTCGCGCCGCACCGTTCTCGAAGAGAGCCGTGCAGAGCAGCGCTCGGAGATCGTCCAGAACCTCGAAGAGGGTCAGGTTGTCGAGGGCGTCGTCAAGAACATCACCGACTACGGTGCGTTCGTTGACCTCGGTGGCATCGACGGTCTGCTGCACGTCACCGACATGGCATGGCGCCGTGTCAACCATCCGACCGAGATCCTCAACATCGGTCAGACGGTCAAGGTGCAGATCATCCGCATCAACCAGGAAACCCACCGTATCTCGCTCGGCATGAAGCAGCTCGAGTCGGATCCGTGGCAGGATATCGGCACCAAGTTCCCGCTGGGCAAGAAGATCAAGGGCACCGTCACGAACATCACCGACTACGGTGCGTTCGTCGAGCTGGAGCCGGGCATCGAAGGCCTCATCCACGTTTCCGAGATGTCCTGGACGAAGAAGAACGTCCATCCGGGCAAGATCCTCTCGACGACTCAGGAAGTCGAGGTTGTCGTGCTCGAGGTCGATCCTCAGAAGCGCCGCATCTCGCTGGGCCTCAAGCAGACCCTCGAGAATCCGTGGGAAGCTTTCGCTCGCAACCACCCGGCTGGTTCGGTCGTCGAAGGCGAAGTCAAGAACAAGACCGAGTTCGGCCTGTTCATTGGCCTCGAGGGCGACGTCGACGGCATGGTGCATCTGTCGGATCTCGACTGGAACCGTCCGGGCGAGCAGGTGATCGAGGAGTACAACCGCGGTGACGTCGTCCAGGCTCAGGTTCTCGACGTCGACATCGAGAAGGAGCGCATCTCGCTCGGCATCAAGCAGCTCGGCCGTGACTCGCTCGGCGAGGCTGCTGCTTCGGGTGAACTGCGCAAGGGCGCTGTCGTGACCTGCGAAGTGATCGACGTCAAGGACGGCGGTCTGGACGTTCGTCTGGTCGACCACGACATCGAGTCCTTCATCCGCCGCGCTGACCTGTCGCGTGACCGCGACGAGCAGCGTCCGGAGCGCTTCTCGGTCGGTCAGAAGGTCGACGCTCGCGTCATCGCCTTCGACAAGAAGACCCGCAAGCTGCAGGTCTCGATCAAGGCTCTCGAGATCGCCGAAGAGAAGGAAGCTGTCGCTCAGTACGGCTCGACCGACTCCGGCGCTTCGCTCGGCGACATTCTCGGCGCCGCGCTGAAGAAGCAGGGCCGCGATTAATCGCTTTCCGTCCCTGACGGACAAGAACCCCGCCGGAGCAATCCGGCGGGGTTTTTCTTTGGCGGATTGGGAGCGCGCGCACTTCGGTTAAGCGATGTGGCAGGGCCGTGTCGGCAAGCGCCAATTCGCTGCCGCGTGGAGGTCCGTTGATGGCGAAGAATGTTACAGGAAAGCAACAGCTTGGGCGGATGAAGCGGTACCTTGGCGTCCGCCACGAATCATCCGCAATTCCGACGCGGCGCGGCCCTTATTCCCTTACCTATTAACATCGCGTTCACGGCTTATTCATCGGTGATTGCTAAAGTTGGAACTAACGGAAAATAGGCAAACCGAGTGCGGGAATACGAGTCATGCGTATCTGGGCTCAAATCATCAAGGCGATCATTGCAGTACGCGAATTCGTGGCGCCGACCTACCGTCCGGAGCAGCACTACATGCGCGGACCGGGCCCAGCCTGCGCGCGCATGCGCAGCCTGAACTGTCACTGATTGCTTTCTCCGCAGGGCTCGACGACGATCGCCGCGCCCTGTTCGGTTCCCACCGTCAGGCAGTCGCCACCGCCGCAGATTTCCCAGCCTGACACCGTTGCTCCCGATGAGGCGAGAGAAAGCCGTTCGACAGGTTTCACCTGCGGCTCGTAGATCCACCAGCCATCCCTGAGCACCGCGCCTTCGGGCGGCTCCATGCCGGCACCTGAACCTTTTACACGCGCCTCGACGATCCGAAGGCCCGTGTCCGTCACCTGCCAGTCTTCCTGCCAGGTGACCTTCTCGACCGAATGCGTCCAGGCCAGCGTGAAGGCGGAGACGGCCAGCGTGACCGTCTTGGCCCCGGCAAGGATGCAAATGCCCATCAGGCTGCCGCAGCTTCCTGCCGGCTGCGTCGCACGCGCAGCCAGTGCGCAACGACGACGATCAGGCCGAGCGCGAAGCCGGCTTCGTCGGTGACAGGCAGGTAGAGGATCATGAGGATGCCGGCGGCACAGGCACCAATCCGTTCCCACCAGGTCGCCGAGCCGATCAGGAAGCCGACCACAGCCATGCCCCAAAGCGCGATGCCGGCGCAGGCCTTGAAGAGGATGTAGACCACCTCGACCCAGTAGCCCCAGTTCTCGGCCATCGGCCCGCCGTCCTGCAGCATCAGCGCGGGCGTGTAGACCGCCATGAAGGGTACGAGGAAGCCGGCCGTCGCGAGTTTCGTCGCCTGGATCGATATCTTGAGGCCTGATGTCTTGGCCATTGGCGCGGCGGCAAAGCAAGCGAGCGCCACCGGCGGCGTCAGGTCCGCCATGATGCCGAAGTAGAACACGAACATGTGGCTGACGAGCAGCGGCACGCCGAGTTCGAGAAGCGCGGGGCCCGCCAGCGACGAGGTGATGATGTAGTTCGGGATCGTCGGAATGCCCATGCCGAGGATGAGGCAGGTGATCATCGTCAGCACCAGCGACAGGAACAGATTGTTCTCGCCGATGCGGATGATGGTACCGATGAAGGTGGAGGCGATGCCGGTCAGCGTCAGCGTGCCAATGACGACACCAACGATGGCGCAGGCAATGCCGACGGGCAGCGCGTTCTTCGCGCCTTCTGCGAGCGAGTCGCGGCAGATCGCCAGGGTCTCGCGCCCGCCCTTGAACAGCGCGGTGGCGACGATCAGAACGCCGATCACCAGCATGAGGATGTTGACGCCGAACCTGACGAAGGCAGCCGCAGAAAGACCGACCACGATCCAGAACACCATGCGGAAGGCGAACGGGCTGATCAGGGCGGCGATCGGCGTGCCAAGGATGAGGACCACGATGAGGGCGAGGCCCATCGTGCCGGCGAAGATCGGCGTGTAACCCGCGAACAGCAGGTAGACGAGCACGGCAAGCGGCAGCACGAGCGGCCAGTGCTGGCGCACCGCTGCCCACGGGTCGGGCAGGCTCGCCTTGTCCATACCGCCGAGGCCCGACTTGCTGGCTTCGAGATGCACCATCCAGAAGCAGGCGCCGAAATAGAGGATGGCGGGGATGAGCGCTGCCTTCACCACTTCGACGTAAGGCACGTTCAGCGTCTCGGCCATGATGAAGGCAACCGCCCCCATCACCGGCGGCATGATCTGCCCACCCATCGACGAGGTTGCCTCGACGCCGCCGGCGAAGGCGGAGCGGAAGCCGAATTTCTTCATTAGCGGGATGGTGAATTGACCCGACGCCACGACATTGGCGACGCCGGAGCCCGAAATCGTGCCCATCAGCGCCGAGGAGAGCACGCAGACCTGCGCCGGGCCGCCGCGCCAGTTGCCGACGAGGCCGAGCGCGAAGTCGTTGAAGAGGGCGAGCATGCCCGCGCGCTCAAGGAACGCGGCGAAGACGACGAAGATGAAGATGTAGGCGGCCGAGACATAGATCGGCGTGCCGAAAATGCCCTCGGTACCGAACGAGAAGTGTTCGATGATCATCTCGACCGGATAGCCGCGGTGGATGAAGGGCGGCGGCAGGTGCTGGCCGAAGAAGCAGTAGGCGAGGAACAGACCGGCGATGATCGTCAGCGGCAGGCCCATCAGCCGCCGCGCGCCCTCGAAGACGAGAACCAGCGTCACCGTGCCGACGATGAGGTCAGGCACCGTCAGGAAGCCGGAGCGCATGATGATCGCGCTATAGTTCACCCACTGGTAGATGCCGGTCAGGAAGCCGAGGATACCGAGCAGCCAAAACCAGGCAGTGCCCCACCTGGTCTTCGCGACGAGGTTGCCGAACAGCGCAAAGCCCAGCAGCAGCAGGAAGCCGACATGCATCGCGCGTACGACCTGGCTTGGCAGCGTGCCGTAGGCGGCCGACCAGAGCTGAAACAGCGAGAAGGCGAAGGCGATCCAGAATGCTGCCTTGCCCAGGATTCCGTCGCCGAAGCCGGCAGGAAGTCCCTCGATCCGCTCTTCCGCCGAATGCGGAATTTCGAGTTGATGTTCGCCGGTTCCGGTCTTCGTCGCGCTCATGCTTTACCCTTGCCTCCCCGCCAGGATCTTGAGTCGAAAACCCCCTCGGCCGCGCCGCAACGCTGCGGCCGAAGGGGCGTCATGTTCCGTCAGCGCGACTTACTTGAGCACACCGACTTCGCGGTAATAGCGTTCGGCCCCCGGGTGCAGCGGAACCGGCATGCCATCTACCGCCTTCTTCACGTCGATCGCCTTGGCGGCCGCGTGCGCAGCGGCGAGCTTGTCGAGGTTCTCGAACAGCAGCTTGGTCATCTGGTAGGCGGTCTCTTCCGACACGCCCTCATGGCTGACGAGGAAATTGCCGACGGCGGCGGTCGGAACATCCTCGGCCTGACCCTCATAGGTGCCGGCGGGGATCGTCACTGCCATGAATGGCGCGCCGATCTTCTCGACAACCTCGGCGGGGACCGCCACGACATTGATCGGAACCGAAGTCGCGAGATCGCGCAGCGAGGCAACGCCGAGGCCCGCCGACTGCAGGGTTGAATCCAGCTGGCGGTTCTTGATCAGCTCGACGGATTCGGCGAACGGCAGGTACTCGATCTTGCCGAGATCCTGATAGGTGAGGCCGGCCGCAGCGAAGATCGCGCGCGCATTGAGCTCGGTACCGGAAGCCGGCGCGCCGACCGACAGGCTCTTGCCCTTCAGCTCTTCCAGCGTGGTGATGCCGGATTCCTTGGAGGCGACGATCTGCACGTAGTTCGGATAGATGGCGGCGATGCCGCGCAGCTTGTCGAGCTTGCCCGGGAAGCCTGCCTCCTTGTTGCCTTCCCAGCCATCGCGCAGGGAGTCGCCAAGCGAGAAGGCGATCTCGCCGCGGCCGGCCTGCAGGAGGTTGAGGTTCTCGACCGAAGCCTTGGTCGCCTGCACCTGCGTGCGCGCGCCTTCGATGCCCTGGCCGTAGATTTCGGAAAGCGCAACGCCGAGCGGGTAGTAGACGCCCGAGGTTCCGCCAGTCAGCACGTTGATGAATTCCTGAGCCTTGGCCGCTCCGGCGGTGAGGCCAACGGAAAGCGCCATGGCGCCGGCAGCAAGCAGGTTCCTGGTCAGATGTTTCATGCAGTTCCTCCCAAATCGAGTGCTGGCCGCCACATTTCCTTTGCGAAATGCCAACCGGCCGATGCGCTAGTTTTAGAGGCTCAAATCAAGAATCCAATCGTTATTTGAGTTGATTGGAGACGTGTCTTGGCGGTCGGCGACGAAAACCTCCGAAGCTTCTTGGTTCAGCACCAGTTCTTATGGGAAAAATCTGCCCTGACTCACAGCAGGGGCGGCGCGGCAGCCATCATGGCGCCAGCGCCGCCTCGCCCGGCCGCGAGCCTGATCCGCTACTTCGCGACCGAACCACGGGAGGATGGTGGCGCGAGCAGTTGCAGCTACCGGACTGACGGGAAACGCCAGCCCGGTAGTTTGGTTCATCAATTTCGGGAAGAGTCTGTCGGCTCAGGAAAGGCCGAGAAGGCGCGGCAGCTCGCGCATGTCATCGAACAGGATGCCTCCTGCCGCCGCGAGGCCCTCGCGATCCGAATGCGGATCGCCATGGTAGGAGAAGACGCGCATGCCGGCGGCGATGCCTGCCTGCGTGCCCCAGACGCTGTCCTCGATCACGACGCAGTTTTCCGGCGCATGGCCCATCTCGCGGGCGGCATGCAGGAAGAGGTCCGGAAAAGGCTTTCCGCGCGGGACCATGGTGGCACTGAACAGCACATCGCGGAAATGCTCGATCAGGCCGGTGGTGCCGAGCGTCAGGTGCATCTTGTCGAGCTTGGCGGACGAGGCGACGCACCACGGGATGCCCGCGCCGCGCAGCTCTTCGACCACAAATTCGATATGCGGCACCGGCTCGACGCCAGCGCCAAAGATCTCATCCAGCGAGGAGTACCAGCGGTCCATGAGGTGGAAGCCGAGCGAATGCCCCTCGGCCTCGATCTCGGCCTGCACGCTGGTCATACTGCGCCCGGCGAAACGCTTGCGGCAGTCCTCATAGGTGACCGGGTAGCCAGCCTCGGTCAGCCAGCGGCAGAGAACATTGTTGGCGGCGCGCTCGGTGTCGACGATGACGCCGTCGCAGTCGAAGATGACGAGGGACGGGCGCATGTCAGGCCGTGCCCGTGGAGCCGAAGCCGCCGGCGCCGCGCTCGGTCGTGCCGGCAAGGCTGCGTTCCTCGAGTACTGCCTGCGTCACCGGCGCGATGACGAGCTGGGCGATGCGCATGCCGCGCTCGATCAGGAACTCCTCGTCGCCGTGATTGATAAGCAGCACCTTCACCTCGCCGCGGTAGTCGGAGTCGATCGTACCGGGCGTGTTGAGGCAGGTGATGCCGTGCTTGAAGGCGAGGCCCGAGCGGGGGCGAACCTGACCCTCAAAACCTTCCGGAATTTCGAAGACGAGGCCGGTCGGCACGAGGGCGCGCCGGCCGGGGAGCAGCAGCAACGGCCGGTCGGCGGGCACGGCGGCGCGCAGGTCCATGCCGGCGGCGCCTGCGGTTTCGTAGGACGGCAGCTCGAGGCCTTCGGAGTCCGGAAGGCGAACGATGCCGACGGCAGGGCGGTGAGTCGAGGGCGAGAACGTGTTCATGCCCGCTGCTATGGCGTCCGTTTGGTTTCTCGTCAATTCGTCCCCGGGCCGAACTCATCCTGATGCCGCGAGGCAAACTTTATTCGACATGCACGGCTTCCCTTTGTATAAGCCGCCCACTTCAAGGATTTCATCGCATGGCCGAAAGCATTACCGACGCGGTGTCGCGCCGCCGTACGTTCGCGATCATCGCCCACCCGGACGCGGGTAAGACCACTCTCACCGAAAAGCTGCTCCTGTTCGGCGGTGCGATCCAGCTTGCCGGCGAAGTGAAGGCGAAGAAGGACAAAATCCAGACCCGTTCCGACTGGATGAAGATCGAGCGCGAGCGCGGCATCTCGGTCGTGACCTCGGTGATGACCTTCGAGTATGGCGGCAACGTCTTCAACCTGCTCGACACGCCCGGCCACGAAGACTTCGCCGACGACACCTACCGCACGCTGTCTGCGGTCGACTCCGCCGTCATGGTAATCGACGCCGCCAAGGGTATCGAGCCGCGGACGCTGAAGCTGTTCGAGGTCTGCCGCCTGCGCGACATTCCGATCATCACCTTCGTCAACAAGATGGACCGCGAGGCGCGCAACACCTTCGACATCCTCGACGAGATCGAACAGAAACTCGCGCTCGATACGGCGCCGATCACCTGGCCGGTCGGCCAGGGCAAGACCTTTGCCGGCACCTATCACCTCGCCGAAAACGCGGTGCGCCGCGGCGATGCCGAGGAGGAGCGCACCAAGGTCAACGGCCCGGACTCCAACAAGGTCGCAGGCCTGCTTCCCGATCACGAGCGCGCCGACTTCATCGAGGAGCTGGAGCTCGCGCGCGAGGCCTGCCGTCCGTTCGACCTGCAGGCGTTCCGCGAGGGACATCTCACGCCGGTCTTCTTCGGCTCGGCGCTGCGCAATTTCGGCGTACGCGACCTGATCGAGGCGCTCGGCGAATGGGCGCCGCCGCCGGCCGCGCAGGATTCCGACAGCCGCCGGGTCGAGGCGACCGAAGACAAGATGACGGCCTTCGTCTTCAAGATCCAGGCGAACATGGATCCCAACCACCGCGACCGCATCGCCTTCGTGCGCGTCTGTTCGGGCATGCTCCAGCGCGGCATGAAGGCCAAGCTGGTGCGCACCGGCAAGGCGCTGCCGCTGACGGCGCCGCAGTTCTTCTTCGCCCGCTCGCGCACTACGGCCGACGAGGCCTATCCGGGTGACGTGGTCGGCATTCCGAACCACGGCACGCTGCGCATCGGCGACACGCTGACCGAGGGCGAGGACCTGCTGTTCCGCGGCGTGCCGAACTTCGCGCCGGAGATCCTGCGCCGCGTGCGCCTGGGCGATCCGATGAAGGCGAAGAAGCTGAAGGAAGCGCTGCAGCAGATGGCGGAGGAAGGCGTCGTGCAGCTGTTCAACCCGGAGGACGGCTCGCCGGCGATTGTCGGCGTCGTCGGCGCGCTGCAGCTCGACGTGCTAAAGGAGCGGCTCAAGATCGAATACGGCCTGCCGGTCGACTTCGAGATGGCGCGCTTCTCGGTCTGCCGCTGGATTTCCGCCGAGTCGAGGGTCGAGCTCGACCGCTTCATCGAGGCGCATCGCGGCGACATCGCCCGCGACCTCGACGACGATCCGGTGTTCCTGGCGCCGCACGAATTCGGCCTCAATTACGAGGCGGAGCGGTGGAAAGCGATCAGGTTCGCCGCGGTCAAGGACTACCAGATACGCAACTGACCAAGCGGTTTCGGCGTTTTAGCCGCCGGACCTATATACTTTTGCCGCCGTGCGACCTAAAAGGCCGCACGGCTCGTGCTTGATTTTCACGGGCATCGCATCGGCCGCACCCGAATGCCGCCCGCGCACAAATCCGAAAGACATTCGCAATGACTCAAATTGAAGGCATCGTTCCGGCCCTTGCTGCCGCATTGGCTGCGCGCGGCTATGCCGACCTCACCCCCGTCCAGAAGGCCGTGATCGCGCCGGAGCTGGCAGACCGCGACGCGCTGGTGTCGGCCCAGACGGGCTCGGGCAAGACCGTCGCCTTCGGCCTGGCGATCGCGCCGACCGTGCTGGGCGAGAACGGGCGGTTCGGTCCCGCCGACCTGCCTTACGCGCTCGCTGTCGCGCCCACCCGCGAACTCGCGCTGCAGGTGCGCCGCGAGCTCGAATGGCTCTATGCCGAGACCGGTGCCGTGATCGCCTCCTGCGTCGGCGGCATGGACATGCGCACCGAGCGGCGCGCGCTGGAACGCGGCGCCCATATCGTCGTCGGCACGCCGGGACGCCTGCGCGACCACATCACCCGGGGCGGCCTCGACATGTCGCAGCTGCGCGCCATTGTCCTCGACGAGGCCGACGAGATGCTCGACCTCGGCTTTCGCGAGGACCTTGAGTTCATCCTGGAGTCGGCTCCGGAAGACCGTCGCACCCTGCTGTTCTCGGCGACCGTGCCGCCGGCAATCGAGAAGCTCGCAAAGAACTACCAGCGCGATGCGCTGCGCGTGTCGACTGCCTCCGAGCGCAAGCAGCACGGCGACATCGAATATCGCGCGCTGACGGTTGCGCCGAGCGACCGCGAAAACGCGATCATCAACGTGCTGCGCTACTATGATGCGCGCAATGCGCTGGTGTTCTGCTCGACGAGAGCTGCCGTGAACCATTTGATGGCGCGCTTCAACAATCGCGGCTTCCAGGTCGTGGCGCTGTCGGGCGAACTCAGCCAGAACGAGCGCATGCATGCGCTCCAGGCGATGCGCGACGGCCGCGCCAAGGTATGCATTGCCACCGATGTTGCCGCGCGCGGCATCGACCTGCCGCATCTCGACCTTGTCGTCCACGCTGACCTGCCGACCAATCCGGAAACGCTGCTGCACCGTTCGGGCCGCACCGGCCGCGCCGGCCGCAAGGGCGTCAGCGCCCTGATCGTGCCGACGAGCCTGCGGCGTAAGGCCGACCGTCTGCTGCAAAATGCCAGGATCGTCGCCGAGTGGGCGCGTCCGCCTTCAGCGGAGGAAGTCTCGCGCCGCGACGACGAGCGGATGATGGCTGATCAGGTCCTGCAGGACGAGGTGGGCGAAGACGAGACCGAGGCGGTTGCAACGCTGATCGAGACCTACGGCGCCGAACGCGTCGCCGCGGCCTTCGTGCGCCAGTGGCGCGCCGGCCGCTCGGCTCCCGAAGAGCTGATCGAACTCTCCGCCTTCGGCGCACCTGCTAGCCGTGGCGAAAAGCGCGAGCCGTCTGCCCCGCGCGAGGAATTTGGCGAAAGCGTCTGGTTCACGCTGTCGGCGGGCCGCCGCCAGAATGCCGAGCCGCGCTGGCTGATCCCGATGCTCTGCCGCGTCGGCAAGATCACCAAGGCCGAGATCGGCGCGATCAAGATGCAGCCGGAAGAGACCTATGTGCAGATCGCGGCGGACCGCGCCGATGCCTTCGAGAAGGCCGTGGGCAAGGCTGAACTGCAGAACGGCATCACCATGACGCGCATGCATGGCACGCCGGACCTCAGCCGTTCCGGCGGAAAGTCCGGGCCTGGCGAGCGCAAGCCCTATGGCGATCGCGGCCCGAAGCCCGACTGGAAGCAGAAGAAGGCGTATGGCGATGATCGCGGTCCGCGCCGTGACTGGAAAGAGCGCAAGCCGCATGAGGCGGGCGACGGCCAGGCGCGCAAGCCGCATGGCAAGAAGCCCGACTGGGCCGGCAAGAAGCCCAAGCGCAACCGTCACGACGCCTGACGTTGGGGCACACCACCATTCCTTGAAAAAATATTCCTCTACAGACTTTCCGGCTAGAGGAAATTTGTTCCGATCGGGTAAGATCGCCATGGCTTGGCTCGCCATTGGTGCATCTTGCCCTATGATCGCGCCAACATATTTTAGACGGCGCCAGTAACCGCACTGCGCCACTTTTCAGGGAGAACCGCCATGGGCCTTCGCATCAACGACACGGCACCGGATTTCACGGCTGAAACCACCAAGGGTACGATCAACTTCCACGAGTGGCTCGGCGACAGCTGGGGCGTCTTCGTCTCGCACCCGAAGAACTTTACGCCGGTCTGCACCACCGAGCTCGGCACGATGGCTGGCCTCGAGGAAGAGTTCAAGAAGCGCAACGTCAAGCTGATCGGCATCTCGGTCGATCCGGTTTCCGACCACGCCCGCTGGAAGGAAGACATCAAGACCGCGACCGGCTTCACCGTCGACTACCCGCTGATCGGCGACAAGGACCTCAAGGTCGCCAAGCTGTACGACATGCTGCCGGCAGCCNCCTGCCGACAACGCGACCGTTCGTTCGGTCTACGTCATCGGCCCGGACAAGAAGATCAAGCTGATCCTCACTTACCCGATGACCACCGGCCGCAACTTCGACGAGATCCTGCGCGCGATCGACTCGATCCAGCTGACCGCAAAGCACCAGGTCGCCACCCCGGCCAACTGGAAGCAGGGCGACGACGTCATCATCACGGCTGCCGTGTCGAACGAGGATGCCATCAAGCGCTTCGGCTCGTTCGAGACGATCCTGCCCTATCTGCGCAAGACCAAGCAGCCGACTGCTTAATCAAGCTTCTGGCCCGGCGCCGACTCATCGTGTCGGCGCCGGACCGCGCTGCCGCCAGGTAGCCGCTTGCGCACCACAGTGTGCGTCTGTCCGCCCCGCCGGATCTCTCCGAAAAATCCCCACCGTTGCATTCGCGGCATCGACTTTGCGGCGCACGCCCGCTATTGCCTCGCTCGCCGGCAGGCGGTCATTTGAGCCCGCTCTGCATTGCCGCCCGCGACCATGCAGGGCATGATGCGCACCGGCTTGGATGAATCGCAGCAACGGGTGGGACTTTGGACGCCGCAGCACACGCCGCAAGGAGCATCTTCCTTCGCATCCTTTCCCTGTTCCTGGTGATCCTCGTCTCGGCCTGCACCACGCAGTCGGTGATGCAGACATCCGTGCGGCCGCTGCAGTCGGAAAAATACGCGGCGATCGTCGTTGACGCGAATACTGGCCGAGTGCTGTTCGAGAAGAACTCGCGCGATGCGCGCTATCCGGCCTCGCTCACCAAGATGATGACGCTCTACCTGCTGTTCGAGGCACTCGATGCCGGCCGCGTCAGCCTCGACACGCAGATCCCCGTTTCGGCTTATGCGGCAAAGCGCCCACCATCGAAGATCGGCTTCAAGCCGGGCCAGAGCATCGACGTGCGCTCGGCGATCCTGGCGCTGGCGGTGCGGTCGGCCAACGACGTCGCGGCGGCCGTCGGCGAATTTCTCGGCGGCAGCGAGGAGCGCTTTGCGGCGATGATGACGGCGAAGGCCCGCGCGCTCGGCATGCAGTCGACGACCTTCCGCAACGCCTCTGGCCTGCCCGACGAGGGCCAGCGCACCACCGCGCATGACATGGCGATCCTCGGCATGGCGCTGCGCCGCCACTTCCCGCACCACTACCACTATTTCAGCAACCGCGAGTTCACCTTCGCGGGCAAGGTCATCCGCGGCCACAACAACCTGCTAGGCAAGGTCGTCGGCGCCGACGGCCTCAAGACCGGCTACATCCGCGCTTCGGGCTTCAACCTCGTCACCTCGGTTGGCCGCGGCGGCCGCCGCATTGTCGCCGTCGTCATGGGCGGCGAAACCGCCAAGTCCCGCGACGCACACATGGAAGAACTGATCGAGCTCTACCTGCCGAAAGCGACGCCCGCAGGGGTGTAATCGTCTCTCCGTCCGCGAAGCAGCCCGCAGCTGACGAACCTGCGGCCCCCTCGTCCCGAACGAGGGGCTCTTCCAGACCCGGCGCCTTCGGCCAGCTTCCCTCCCATCAATCCCTCGGATAGGAATAAAATCTTCTCTCAGTTCCCTTGACTCCTCCTTCGCCCTCGGGAATCTATAAGAACATAACAGGAACAAAATCGTTGAAGGTAACGGCATCATGGCGAAGGTCGCCATGGCGCGTGAGGCTTTTTTTGCTCTGCGCCAGGAAATCGCACGCATCGAAGGCTCCCTGCCCGCACGGCTGGACATGCCTGCGGACAAGGCGCGCGCGGATGCTGGCGGCGAGTATCTGCCAACGGGTGCTGCCCGGCTCGACGAGGTTCTGGGCGGCGGGCTGCCGCGCGCGGCACTGACGGAAATCCATGGCCGCCAGAGCCGCGATGCCGGAGCGGTGGCGGACTTTGCACTGGCGCTTGCCGCCCTTGGCCGCAAGGGAGACGAACAGCCCTGTCCGATCCTCTGGATCGCCACCGGCGAGGCACTGCACGAGGCCGGGCAACCCTATGCGCCGGGCCTGCTGCATCGCTTTGCTCTGCAGCCCTCCGACCTTCTTCTTGCCAGCGCCCGCAAGACCGAGGACGCGCTGTGGATCGCGGAAGAAGCCGCAGGCCTTTCTGCTTTGTCGGCGGTGCTGCTCGAGGTGCGCGGTGTCTCGACGCGTCTTGACCTCACCGCCACGCGCCGGCTGCACCACCGAACGCGAACGGCCGGGCGGCCGCTCTATCTCCTGCGCCAGTCAGGCGAGCCGGAACCCACCGCCGCACCGGTGCGGCTGATCGTTGCCCCCGCCCCTGCCGGCGAGCGCCGGACCGTTTCCGGCGCGCTGGCGGGTTCGCTCGGGCCGCCTGCCTTCACCGTCACGGTTTCCAGAAGCCGCACATCGATCCCTGCAACTCTTACGCTCGAATGGAATCGGGATGAGCACTCTTTTCGCGAACGACAGGCCGGGGCAGCCGCCGGCCGGGGGCAGGATGCTGGCGCTGTGGTTCCCCTATCTTCCGGTCGAACGCATCCTGCGGACACGGCTCGSCCGGGGCTGGCGCACCGGCGAAGTGCCTGAGCGGGCGCCGCTCGTCGTCAGCCGCCACGAGGGCAACCGGCGCGTCATTGCCTGCCTCGACGAGCGCGCCGAGGCGCTTGGCCTCAAGCGCGGCCTCGGCATTGCCGATGCGCGCGCCATGCACCCGCAGATCGAGATCGTCGAAGCCGAGCCCGAGGCGGATCGGCGGCTGCTCGCCGCCCTCGCCGACTGGTGCGACCGCTACACGCCGCTGGTGGCAATCTGCGGCGAGGACGGGCTGTTCCTCGACATCACCGGCTGCGCGCACCTGTTTGGCGGCGAGGAGGCAATGCTGAAGGACGTGGTCGCGCGGCTTGCAGGACAAGGCTTTCGCGCGCTGGCGGCGCTTGCCTCAACGCCCGGCATGGCCTGGGCGGGTGCGCGATTTCTCGACGGCGCCCGCATTCCCGCTGGCGGCGAGCGCGAGGCGCTGATCGCTCTCCCCTTGGCTGCACTTCGGCTCGATGCGGAGACCTGCGCGCGGCTCGAAAGTGTCGGCCTGCGCACCGTCGGCATGGTGATGGCGGCGCCGCGCGCTCCACTTGCCCGCCGGTTTGGCGCGCAGCTTCTCCTGCGCCTCGACCAGGCGCTGGGCAACGTTGAGGAGGCGATCTCGCCACGCCTGCCGGTGCCGACGCTCGGCGTCGAGCGGCACCTGATCGAGCCGGTCTCGGCCACCGACGACATCGAGCGGCTGGTGCTTTCGCTCGCTGAGACGCTGAAAGGGGATCTCGAGCGGCGCGGCGAAGGCGTGCGCGCGCTCGAACTGGCCCTGTTTCGCGTCGACGGCTTCGTGTTCCGGCTGAAGCTTGGCCTGTCGCGGCCGCTGCGCGATCCGCCTGCGATCCAGCGGCTGTTCCGCGAAAAGCTGGCCGTGTCGCAGATCGAGGCCGATTTCGGCTTCGAGATGATCCGCCTTTCCGCCCTCGCCACCGCTCCGTTAGAGGACGAGCAGACCGCCCTTACCGGCCGCAACGAGAATGTGGAGGAAGATCTCGCCCAATTTGCCGATCGCGTCCGCGCCCGGCTCGGCCAGGGAGCCCTCGTCCAGCCACGGCTGGTGGCAAGCCATCTGCCGGAGCGGGCGGTTTCCTTCATGCCGTTCCGGGCGGGCAATGCAGCGGTCAGGCTGCGCGAGGCGCCGGTGCCCCTCATCGAGCGGCCGATCCGGCTTCTGGCGCGACCCGAGCTGGTCGAGGTCGCGGCGGCCGAGATCCCGGAAGGCCCGCCGGCCAGTTTCCGCTGGCGCCGGGTTCTCTATCGCGTCGCGCGGGCGGAAGGACCGGAGCGGATCGCGCCCGAATGGTGGCGCGACCGGAAGGACGCGCCAACGCGCGACTATTTCCGCGTCGAGGACACTCCACCTCTGTACAGGGGCCCCCCCGCCGCTACTGGCTGTTCCGGCAGGGTCTTTACGGCACAACGCCGGATTTGCCGCGCTGGTACCTGCACGGGCTGTTCGCATGAGCACCGCCGGCCCGCCCGCCTATGCCGAGTTCGCCGTGCAGTCGAATTTTTCGTTCCTGCGCGCGGCCTCGCGCCCGGAAGAGCTCGTCATCACGGCCAGGCTCTACAAATACAAGGCGATGGGGCTGGCAGACCGCAACACGGTGGCGGGCGTGGTGCGGGCATGGAGCAAGGCAAAGGTGGAAGGACTCGACTTCCACCCCGGCTGCCGGCTGGTCTTTTCCAATAGCGGGCCGGACGTCCTCGCCTATCCGCGCGACCGCGCTGGCTGGGGCCGGCTCTGCCGCATGCTGACCGTGGCCAACGAGCGCGGCGAAAAGGGCGCGCCGGACCTAAGGCAGGATGATTTCTTTGAATGGGCCGACGGCATGTCGCTCGCAGTGCTGCCGGACCTGTCGCAGCCGGAAGACGCGCTGCTTGCCTTCCTGCGAAGCGCGCGGCAGCGGTTCGGCGATGCGGTCTGGCTCGGGCACGCGCCGCTCTACCATGGCGACGACCGCTGGCGGCTGGAACAGGCGGCGGCACTTTCGCGCGCGAGCCAGCTGCCGCTGATGGCGGTCAATGACGTGCTCTATCACGATGCGGAGCGGCGCTCGCTACTCGACGTCGTCACCGCGATCCGCCTCAACCGGCCTATCGCCGAGGTGGGCTACGAGCTGTCGGTCAATGCCGAGCGGCACATGAAGCCGGTGGCGGAAATGGCGCGGCTGTTTCGCCGCCATCCGCAGGCGATCGCCGAAACCATCCGCTTTGCGCAGACGCTGAAATTCTCGCTCGGCGAGCTCACGCACTTCTATCCCGACGAGACGACGAAGGACCCGCAGGCGGAGCTCGAGCGCCTGACCTGGGAGGGCGCGCGGAAGCGCTATCCGGGCGGGCTGCCGGAGAAGGTCCGTCAAAGCATCGTCACCGAGCTCGAGCTGATCGCGCAGCTCGGCTACGCGCCCTATTTTCTCACCGTCCATGACATCGTCCGCTACGCGCGCGAGGAGCGCGGTATCCTCTGCCAGGGACGCGGCTCGGCGGCGAACTCCACCGTCTGCTTTTGCCTGCACATCACCGAGGTCGATCCCGCCATCCACCAGCTTTTGTTCGAGCGCTTCATGTCGGTCGAGCGGCACGAGCCGCCCGACATCGACGTCGACTTCGAGCATGAGCGGCGTGACGAGGTGATGGCCTACATCTACGAGAAATACAGCGGCAGCCACACGGCGCTGGCGGCGGCCGTCACCTCCTATCGCGGGCGCTCGGCGCTGCGCGAGGTCGCCAAAGCCTTCGGCCTGTCGCAGGACGCGCAGGCGGCGCTGTCCGGCTCGATCTGGGGCTGGTCGAACGATGTCGGCGAGGACGAGGCGCGCGCCGGCGGGCTCGACACAGCCGATAAGGTGACGGCGCATATCGTGCGCCACGCCAACGAGCTGCTCGAGTTCCCGCGGCACCTGACCCAGCATGTCGGCGGCTTCATCATCACCCAGGACCGGCTCGACGAATTCGTGCCGATCATCCGGACTGCGATGGAGGAGCGGCGGATGGTCGAATGGGACAAGGACGATCTCGACGCCGTCGGTCTCCTCAAGGTCGACATTCTGGCGCTCGGCATGCTGTCGTGCCTGCGCCGCTGCTTCGACCTGCTCGAGCAGCACTACGGCCACCACTGGCCGCGGCGGCTGGAACTCACTGACCTTCACCGCGACCAGCAGAAGGCGGTCTACGACATGCTCTGCCGCGCCGACTCGATCGGCGTATTCCAGGTCGAAAGCCGGGCGCAGATGTCGATGCTGCCGCGGCTGAAGCCGAAAGAATTCTACGACCTCGTCATCGAGGTGGCGATCGTGCGGCCCGGCCCGATCCAGGGCGACATGGTGCATCCCTATCTGCGCCGGCGCGAGGGGAAAGAGCCCGAGGAGTATCCCCGCGAAGAGCTGAGGCGGATTTTGGGGCGTACGAAGGGCGTGCCGCTGTTCCAGGAACAGGTGATGCAGATCGCGATCGAGATCGGCGGCTTCAGCGCGAGCGAGGCCGACCAGCTGCGCCGCTCAATGGCCACCTTCCGGCGCACGGGGCGCGTCGCCATGTACAAGGAACGCATGGTGCGGGCGATGGTCAAAAAGGGCTATCCGGAGGAGTTTGCGCTGCGCTGCTTCAAGCAGATCGAAGGCTTTGGCGAATATGGCTTTCCCGAAAGCCACGCCGCCTCCTTCGCGCTGCTCGTCTATGCCTCGGCCTGGTTCAAGGCGTTCTATCCGGACGTCTTCTGCGCCGCGATCCTCAACTCGCAGCCGATGGGCTTTTACGGTCCCGGCCAGCTGGTGCGCGACGCGCGCGAGCACGGCATCGAGGTCCGGACCGTGGACGTGAATCTATCGCAGTGGGACGCGACGCTGGAGGAAAGCCCGTTCGATCCCGCGCGCATCGCCCCAAAACACCGGGAGATGAAGGATGTCATACGCAGCAGCCATGCGGTGCGGCTCGGCTTGCGGCAGGTGAAGGGCCTCGCCGAGGCCGACATGCTGCGGCTGATCGAACAGCGCGGCAGCGGCTATACCTCGGTGCGGGATCTCTGGCTGCGCACCAACCTTTCTCCTTCCGTCATCGAAAGGCTGGCCGAGGCCGACGCGTTTCGCTCGATGGGGCTCGACCGGCGTGCTGCCCTTTGGGCCGCCCGCGCGCTCGACCGCAAGCAGGCGGCGGAAGGCCTGCCGCTGTTTGATCGGCCGGAGGTCCGCCTGCCCGACCGAGAGCCTAAGACGAAGCTGCCCGTCATGCCGCTCAGCGAGCATGTGATCCGCGACTACCGGGCTCAGTCCTTCTCCCTCAAGGCGCATCCGCTCGCCTTCCTGCGCGCAGAGCTTGCCCGCGAGGACATCGTGCCGAACGGCGAACTCGACAAGGTGCGCAACGGCCGCCGCATCACGGTCGCCGGCGTGGTGCTGATCCGCCAGCGCCCCGGCTCGGCCAAGGGCGTGATCTTCATGACGATCGAGGACGAGACCGGCACCGCCAACATCATCGTCTGGCCAAAAGTGTTCGAGACCTTCCGCCCCATCGTGCTCGGGGCAAGGCTGGTGCGGGTGACCGGCAAGCTGCAGTCGGCCTCGGGTGTGATCCACGTCGTCGCCGACCGGATCGAGGACATCAGCTGGCGCTTGGAAAAGCTTTCCGAGGCCGGGCAGCAGGTCGACTTCCGCTCGCCGGTCGACGAAACCAAGCGCCCGGTGGTCGAAGACCGGCGCAGCCGCCACCCGTCCGTCGCAGCCATGCCGAAAGGCCGGAATTTTCACTGAGGCCCGCGCGGACCGCCCTGCCCGTGATCTTGCCTGCCGCCGTCCTTCGGCTAAAACACCGTCATGTCAAAGACCACGCCCGCCACGCTTGTTCTCAGCAAGGCCAACATCCCCTTCATGCTGGCCACCTATGACTATGACCCCAACGCCGAGCGCGTGGGGCTGCAGGCGGCCGAAGCGATCGGTGTGCCGCCGGGAGAAGTGTTCAAGACGCTGATGCTGGAACTCGACGGCAAGCCGGTCTGCGCCATCGTGCCTTCCGACGAGGAAGTAAACATGAAGAAGCTGGCTGCGGCCCTCGGCGGCAAGTCGGCGCACATGATGAAGCCGGCCGACGCCGAGCGGCTTACCGGCTACAAGGTCGGCGGCATCAGCCCGCTCGGCCAGCGCAAGCGCGTGCCTACCGCCCTCGACGAACTGGCGATGCTCTACGAAGAGATTTTTCTGAATGGCGGGCAGCGCGGCCTGCAGATCCGCATCAAGCCGGCAGACCTGGTATCGGTCCTCAACTGCAAGGTCGCCGACCTCACGCGCTGAGTTTCCTTAACCCGCCAGCAGCCTCTCGAGCCTGCGAAAGCTTTCAGCGAGCACCGTCGCATCCCTCATCGCATGCGCGAGCATCATGCCGCCCTGCCATTCGGCAAGTGCGGCGCGGGCCTGGGCAAGCGCCAGCGACGGGCGCAGGCCGGCACGGCCCAGCTCACGTGCCATGAAGCTGATGAGGAGGACAAAGCTTTCGGCGGCGCGTTCCGACGCCTGCGGGGCGGTGGCGCGAAAGTCGCGAACGCAGAGCGCAATTGGACAGCCATGCGCGACGCGGCTGCGCTGGCTGCGGGCAAGCCGCGCGACCAGCGCGGCAAGCCGCCTGCGCGGTTCGCTCTCCTCTGCCTCGATTTCTTCCAGCATGGCTTTCGTCTCGACGACGAAGACGTCGGCCACGGCATGGGCAAGGTCAGCCTTGCTGCGGAAATAATAGAACAGGTTGCCGGACGGGATGCGCGCATGCGCGGCGACATCAGCCAGCGAAGTCGAGGCAAAGCCGTTCTGCCAGAACAGGCCGGCGGCGGACGCGACGATTGCTTCCCGGTTGGCCTTGCCCTTCCGGACGCGGCCATCTTCGGCCTGCCGTTCGGATTGGGCGCTCGTGTTCACTTGCCAAGCTCGTCTTCGTTGAGCGTCCGCGCCTCCGACGGCAACATGATCGGCACGCCGTCGCGGACGGGATAGGCAAGCTTCGCCACCGGCGAAATGAGCTCGCCGGTCTCCGGCTTCCAGATCAGCCTGCCCTTGGTGAGCGGGCAGGCGAGCATTTCAAGAAGCTTAGGGTCGACGCTGCCGCGCCCGCCGGAACGGGCCTGCGGAACCTCGCGTGCCCCTTCCTTCGCCGTCATTGCAGGCTCGACCCGAATTCGTCGTCATCGCTGCGGGCAAGGGCGATTTCAGTAATGGCGATCAGCGTCTCCGCCCGCGTTTTCAGATCCGGAGCTTCCAGCAGCGCCTGCTTCTCGGCGGGGCCGTAGGGCGCCATCATCGACAGCGCGTTAACCAGCGTCGCATTCTCGGCGCGGCTGACGCTGTCCCAGTCTGCATCGAGTTCGTTTGCCTTCAGGTAAGCGCGGAAGGCGCGAAGCAACGCCGGACGGTCCACTTCCGACGCGCCGGCCTCGGGATCGAGGTCGGTGATGAAGGTGGAAATCCGGCACTGGCGGAACGGCGTCTTCGCCGTCAGTTCCGACGCAACACGGAACCGGCACACACCTTGCAGCGAGATGAGATAGCGCCCGTCGCCGGTCTCGGCGAAAGAGGTAATACGGCCAAGGCAGCCGACGTCGCAAAGCTCCGGCTCGCCGTCTGCACGCAGCGCGCCATCGAGGCGCGGCTGGATCATGCCGATTAGCCGGTCGTGCTTGAGCGCGTGGTCGACCATTTCGAGATAGCGCGGCTCGAAGATGTTGAGCGGCATGCGGCCGCCCGGCAGGAGCAGCGCAGTCGCCAGCGGGAAGACAGCCACCGTTTCCGGAAGATCCTCCGCCGTGCGATAGCGAGCGTTTCCTGCCTGCACACCCATCTCCAGCTACCGAATGTGCCGCCCCTTACGCGAACAGGAGCGACGAAAGCTTTCTCCGCGCGGCCACCGTTGCCGGGTCGGTCATGCCCCAAGCCTCGAAGAACTGCAGCAGCTGCAGCCTGGCGCCATCGTCCTTCCAGCTGCGGTCGGCTTTCATGATCGCGAGCAGGCTTTCGGCGGCCTGCATGCGGTCGCCAAGCGCGTTCTGAATCAGCGCAAGGTCGAAGCGCGCCTGATGGTCGTTAGGATCCTGTTCGAGCCTGCGCTGCAGTTCGACCGGGTCGCCAAGTGCGGCGACCTGTTCGGCAAGCGCGATCTTGGCCTTCACCGCGGCAAACTGCGGGGCATTGTCCTTGCCTTCGGGAACGCGCGCAAGCACTTCGCGGGCACCGTCGACGTTGCGCGCGTCGATCAGCGTCTCGGCAAGCGCAGCAATCGCGTCGAGATTTTCCGGATCCTGCTGCAGCACTGCCGCATAGATCTGCATCGCGCCCTGAAGGTCACCCTCGGCCTTGAGCTCGGCCGCAGCGGCCAGTGCCTCGGCCGCGGCAAGCTCCGCGCTGCCGGGGCCAGCGACGCGGTCGATGAACTCGCGAATCTTGCTTTCGAGAATGGCGCCCATGAAGCCGTCGATCGGCTGGCCGTTCGAGAAGGCGACCACGGCCGGGATCGACTGGATGCCGAGCTGGCCCGCGATCGCCGGATGGTCATCGATGTTCATCTTGACCAGCTTGACGCGGCCGCCCGCCTCGCGGACCGCCTTTTCGAGCGCCGGAGCGAGCTGCTTGCACGGTCCGCACCACGGCGCCCAGAAGTCGACGAGGACCGGCTGCTGGCGCGATTCCTGGATAACGTCGGCCGCAAAAGACGCGGTCGTCGTGTCCTTGATCACATCGGCAGCGCCCCCTGACGGAACTGAAGTAGGCTGCGCGCCGTACTGCACGGTGTAGCCGCCGCCGAAGGAATTGTTGTCAGCGCTCATCAAAGTCCCCTGCTTGCCTCTGTAGGGCTCCCGCCACGCCGGTCATTGGCTCGCGCGGCAGGGCAACCTGTTGGTAAATGTGGCTTCTAGACTGTCAGTTTCAAGACGCGCGGCTCGTGACCCGTTGCCTCGACGAAGCGCAACAGGTCATCGCGCGCGATCGAGGTTGTGGCCTCGTTCGTCAGCGGATGCGCGTTGATGATATCATGCTTCAGCAATTCTTCGTCGAAGATGATCGTCACCACCCTGTCGGTGTCGTTGATGACGCCGAACGCCGTCACCGCGCCCGGAATCACCCCGAGATACTCCATCAGCTTCTCCGGCTTGCCGAACGACACCTTTCCCGACGCGCCGATCACGTGGTGGATCTGCTTGAGGTCGACCTCGGCATCCTCCTCGATGACGAGCAGGAAGTAGCGGTCCTTGCGGTCCTTGACGAAGAGGTTCTTGGTGTGGCCGCCCGCGATCTCGCCGCGCAGCTTCTGCGAATCGGCAACGGTGAAGAGCGGCGGGTGGCTGACCGTGCTGGTCTGGATCCCCAGGCCTGCGAGAAAGTCAAGAAGTTCCTGCTGGGTTTTCGCCATGCCTGCCCCCGAAAGTTGATGCACGTCGGTAGCTGATGCGCGCCCTTCCTGTCCAGTGTGAGGCCGGCCAGGCACGAATAACCCGGCGGCCCGAGCGACGAGAGGAGCTCGCCGTACGTCGCGAGCGGGCATTTCCACACGCTGCAGCGAAATGAAAAGGAACGGTATTTTTCCTGTTGCATTCAAATCGGAGTTCGGCCATATAGCCCCCCGTCCGCAGCGCCACGCTGCGGCGCAGCAAAAGTGAGCGGGTGTAGCTCAGGGGTAGAGCACAACCTTGCCAAGGTTGGGGTCGTGGGTTCGAATCCCATCGCCCGCTCCAGTTTGCCTCATACGAAAAGCCGCGCGAACGCGCGGCTTTCGTGTTTTTGGGCTGATTTTTCCCGTCGATTTCGATTGCATTCCGATTGGAGTTCAGCCATATAGCTCCCGTCTGCGGCGGCCACGCCGCGACGCAAGTGAGCGGGTGTAGCTCAGGGGTAGAGCACAACCTTGCCAAGGTTGGGGTCGTGGGTTCGAATCCCATCGCCCGCTCCAGTTTCTCATACGAAAAGCCGCGCGAAAGCGCGGCTCAGACCACTGACAAACCCGCCGATTTTTTTGGCGGGKTTTTCGTTTGGGCGGGATGACAGAGCGCAGGGGCGCTGCCGGCGCCTGACGAAGTGAAGATAATGAAGGGGCGAGAGGGCCTCATGCCCCCGCCAGGCGGGGCTGGCGGGTGAGTGCCAGGGCGATCTTCTTCATGTTCTGGCTGGCGGCTGCCAGCAGGCATTGCCACGTTACCTTCATGAGGCC
>NZ_VLJG01000006.1:0-113701 GCF_007829415.1 Aminobacter sp. J44
TCTTCAATCGCCGCAATAACTCGACCGCGAAGGTCCCCGCTCAAGCTCCTCGTCATCACCACCCTCCTGGCAAATCACCAAGAGCAGTGAATCAGACTAAACTGATCCCGTGAATCCTCAAACCGACTCTGTGTTCATAAAAGATGCTCTAGTTGCGTTTGCTTTCCGGCACGCAGCGACAGATCGAAATCCTCGAAATAGAGGAAGTAGGCGGGGTCGAAGCCGCCCAGCGCGCGATCGAAACGTGACGATCGATACCGTCAGCTTCCTACGCGGCGAATTGGGCCCCGCGGTTTCCGCCATCTATTTCCTTCCCATCCGGCCGCAGAGGCCGTGCCAGAAGCCAAGCCCCATCATCTTCAGGTGCGTCAGCCCGCGCGGGGCGAAGACACTGAAGAACAGCGCCATCTTGACCGAGCGCAGCAGCAGCACATACCGCCACTGCCAGGAAATCCAGGCCTGCTTGCACAGCCAGATCGCGTTGCGGACATGATAGTAGTGGCGAAGTGGGCTGTGGACCGGCACGCGCCTGTCGGGGAAACGGATCCACTCGTCGCCAAGCGCATGCTCCATCCGCGCCGCGAAGACACCATACGAGAGATGTCCATCACGGCGGGCGCGCAATCCCCACTCGATATCGACGTAGTCGATGAAGAGGTCGTCAATCATCACGCCGACTTCATCAAGGACGGCGACAGGAACAAGGCAACCGGAGGCTATAAGAAAATCTGCTTCGACCACCGGTTCCGCACTGCGGCGCTCGCGGCGTCGCAGCTTCAGCCCGTCAAGATAGACAAAGGCCGCCGCCTCTCCCTGACGAGGGTCGACATAGGAAGGACCAACCGCCGCGACCTTCGCGCCGGTCGCTGTCAGGCGGCGATAGGCTTCCACCAACTGCGCGACCATATCGGGCGCGGGGATACTGTCCTGATCAAGAAGGAGGACGAACTCCGCTCCCCTTTCCCGCGCATGCTCGATCCCGACATTCTGCGCGTGCGCAATGCCAAAATTTTCGCCGAGCTCAACGATCTCGCAGTCATACTGCCGGGTAAGCCCAGAGAAGTCGAAGCTGGAGCCGTTATCGACGATGATGAGGGATGACAGTTGCGGACGAATTGCGCCCACCAGCTCCATCAGCTTCGCCGACGAAGGATGGTACGTCACGATCACGCCGCAGACGCTGGCCACGTCCTGCGGCATTTCGGGTAAATTCATGCGTCAGGCGATGCCGTACTCGAGGAAATGCTGCAGGTGCCCGATGGTGGAGATCACGCTGCCGTCCTCGGTCACCCAGCGCACGGTATACGCGACATCGGTGGCCTCGTCTATCGCGGTCATGTCGACGAGGACGATGTGGGAATCGAACTGAACCAATTCGATCTGCCCGGCCCGTTCAATAAATCGGGCGACAAAGTCCTTAGCGCGGTCGTCATACTGCAGGTACGCCGGCGGATAAGTCGGCGCGCGTTCTGCTGGAACCGATGGGATCGGCGCAATCACGGGCTCTACCGCGATGTCTGCATCGCCATCCCTTTCCTCACCCTTTGGCCGAAGATGCGGCAGAAGGGTTGCGAGATCGTCCTGATCAAGGGACGTGGAAACAGTGACGTCGCCGAGCTTATGATTTGCAACAAACCCCACGTGGCCATTGACCAGCGAGAGCAGGATCTGCGAGTCGCTGAGGCTGGCGACCTCGACCGCCGCAGCCGAGCTGTGCTTGCTCGAAGCCGCGTCAGGCGCGGTCGCAGCAGCGGGGGCCGACGTGGCAGCCGTCGCCTCGACCTTTCTCGCCGGAGCCACCTTCACCATCTTCGGTGCAGCTGCCTCGACCGGCACTTCGGAATTCCCTTCCACGAAGCGCGCCTGCAGCGCGAGAAGATTGTCCTGCTCGACTAGGTCATGCATCAGCACGGCAACTTCAACATCAAGTGCCGCCAATTCCAACTGATCAGGAGCATGGTGGGACAGCAGGTCCTCTGTTGTCGTGGCGGAACCACGATCACCGGAAACCTCTGCCTGTCCCTGCTCAGATGAAAGGGAACTCAGCGCGATTGCATCGTTGCTGCTTGTCGATACAAGACTAACGCTTTCACCATCCGCGGTCTCGGAAACCTCCGTCACCTGCAGGAAGCCGTAGCCGATCGCGATCGCAGCAAGGCTCGCCGCGATGCCGTGGCCCCAAGCAATCGAACCGGACGAACCGGAAGCCACGTTGCGGCTGTCAACCGACAAGCTGCCTTTGCCAGCGTCGAGCACACCCGCGGCAGCGCCGGCATCAGGAGCGCCATAGGAATGGACCTGCTGGTCGAGGGCGGCGTTGAGCTGGCTGACCGCGAGTTCCGGCGAAAGTGCCAGCGCAGAGGCGGCAACATCAAGCGGTCCGGGCAGAGCTCCGGCATCGCCGTCCATTTCCTCCATCGCATGAGCCATACTGACAAAGTCGTCGGAGGCCACATAAAGCGACCAGATCAGCGCCCCGAGCATCACCGCCGGGTGCAGCCGGATCGTTTGGTCGTGCAGCATACGCGGCCGCAACGAAATCACGTTGTCCGACGTCGGCGCGGCGGCTTTTGCGGCCACGTCGCTGACGAAGCGCTTGATCAGTTCCGGGAAGTCCGCGCCATAGAGCACCTCAGAGAGGCCAGGGCTATCGAGCACGTAACCGCCGTCGATGCGCGCGAGATGGACGAAAACGTCGCGATCCTCGCGGAGGAAGACAAACCACGGATCACCTTCGTCAGTAACGCCGCGCGCTGAAGAGACACGGAGGTTCGCCTGGATGAGAAGGCCTTCGACGCGGTAAAGATCCGCCAGTTCCTGATTGGTCCAGTCCCCACGCCCCCGCCGGTCACGTTGCAGGGGCGTAACGACAATTCGGCCATCCGCCGTCGCACTCACAAGCGGCAGATCTTCCCCCGGTTCGGGGGCTACACTCTTCGATTTTTTGCCCCTCAGCGACGGAAAGGCGAGGATCTTGACCATGCTGACTCTCGTCAAAATGATGCCGGATACTAGATCTGCGGTCGCCGCACGTCCAGCACACGGCCCGCTTCTTTCCCACATTTCTACTTCGCTAGACAATAAAAATTTATCAACCACATTTTGCATGATTTTCGAAACAGCGACCACTGTACGAATGTATTCGTGTTTTAATTTTTGATATGATAAACATGATAACATATATTTCGCGCCCCATCTTCCATGACAAAGATATGTTTTTTAGTAACATCTCGCTAATCTCCATCCGACTTCTTGCTGAACTGAATTACTTTCAAAAATATAATTCCAACCTTTGAAGGACGGATAACTTCCCCAATGGAACGTTGCCGCGTCCATCGTTGTTTGGCTCCTGACGCGAACAGGAATCCCGGAGCCCAAGATGGACGAGAACAAGCACGCCGCAGATGTGGCGGAAGAGGTAGGCAAGCAGCATCGCATTCAGGAGCAGATCGACAGGCAGGATCGGGAGGGCGATAGCGGCGAAGAGAAGCCGAAGGCGATGCAGGCCGGCGCGCGGGAGTATCCCGTTCCGCCCTTCCCCGAACAGCATCAGCCCAAGCCCGGCGACGAGGCCGCGTTGGAGCCCGCCCCGATGTATGATGCACCGTTCTGGCAGGGCTCCGGAAAGCTGGAAGGCAAGGTCGCGCTGATCACCGGAGGCGATTCCGGCATCGGCCGCGCGGTCGCCGTACTATTTGCCCGTGAGGGTGCGGATGTCGCGATTGCCTACCTGAGCGAAAGCGAGGATGCGGAAGCTACCCGCCTGGCGGTGGCTGATGAAGGCCGCCGCTGCCTGCTGCTCCCCGGCGACGTGACAAGCGAAGCGTTCTGCAACGACGCCGTCGAGAAGGTCGTCGCCGAGTTCGGCAAGCTCGACATTCTCGTCAACAATGCCGCTTTCCAGTATCACGCCAGCGACATCGAGAGCATCACCACCGAGCACTTCGACACAACGCTGAAGACCAACCTCTACGGCTACTTCTTCATGGCGCGCGCGGCCGTAAAGCACATGAAGCCGGGCTCAGCGATCATCAACACCGGCTCCGTCACCGGACTTGAAGGCAGCGGCGGGCTAATCGACTATTCGATGACGAAGGGCGGCATCCACGCCTTTACCAAGGCGCTCTCGTCGAACCTCGTGCCCAAGGGCATCCGCGTCAATGCCGTGGCGCCCGGCCCCGTCTGGACGCCGCTAAACCCCTCAGAGCGTCCGCCTGAACAGGTGGCGAAGTTTGGCGCAAATACCCCTATGGGTCGCCCGGCGCAGCCTGAGGAGATCGCGCCCGCTTACGTGTTCTTCGCCTCGCCGCAGTGCTCGAGCTACATCACCGGCGAAGTGTTGCCGATCGTCGGAGGGTACTAAACTGCCCGAGCCAGCTTTCGTCGTCGCCCAGCGCGCGGAACTCATCTACGTCAATGACGGCGAGCCGGGCATCCGCCGCCGTCGCGCGGGCCGCGGCTTCTTCTACGTAGCCGCTGGCGGGGCGCGGCTGTCTGATGCGGACGTGCTGTCGCGCATCAGGACGCTCGCAATCCCGCCGGCATGGACCGACGTCTGGATTTGCCCTGACCCGACCGGACACATCCAGGCTACCGGCCGCGACCAGCGCGGCCGCAAGCAATACCGCTATCATCCTGCATGGACTGCGTGCCGTGACGAGGCGAAGTTTTCGAGCCTTGCGGCGTTCGCCCATGCGCTGCCCGGCCTGCGCGACAAGGTGGAGGAGGATCTGGCGCTTCGCGGCCTGCCGCGCGAGAAGGTGATCGCCTCGATCATCTGGCTGCTCGACAAGACGATGATCCGCATCGGCAACGATGCCTACCGGCGCGAGAACAAGAGCTTTGGGCTGACGACGCTGCGCGACAGGCATGTCGAGGTAAATGGCTCGAGCCTGCGCTTTGCCTTTCGCGGCAAGTCGGGTCAGGAATGGCGCCTGAAGCTGCAGGACCGGCGCATTGCGAAAATCGTTCGGGCCGTGCAGGACATTCCAGGCCAGCACCTCTTCCAATATCTTGACGATGACGGCGAGCGACGCGAAGTCCGCTCGCACCACGTCAACGCCTATATCCGTGACGCGATCGGAGAAGAGTTCTCGGCAAAGCATTTTCGCACCTGGGGTGCCTCGGTGCTCGCGATCCGAGAGTTCGGTGCGATCCCGCTGCCTGAAACGAAGCGTGCTCAGGCGGTAGCACTCAACCAGGTGATCGACGAGGTCGCGGCGACCATGCGCAACACCCGCGCCGTTTGCAGGCGCTGCTACGTCCACCCGCTCATCATCGACAGCTGGCTTGAAGGGACGCTCGGCGACGAACTTCGCGACATCACCCGGCGGACCCGGAAGCCGCTGAAAGGGCTCGACGAGGACGAGTCACTGATGCTGCGCTGGCTCGACATGAGAACAGCGGAAGCGCCACGAGAACTCGCCGAGGCCTGAGCAAAAAGAAAGGGCGGGAGATTGCTCTCCCGCTCCCGACTGGCGGCCGGATGCGGCCTACTGAGACTGCCAGCTCTTGACCAGCTCGTCGTAGTTGACGGTCACCGGCTGTTCCTTCTCGTTCTCGATCTTCAGCTGCGGAGCAAGGTTGCCCTTCGCGACGGCATCCTTGTTCCAGTATTCGAGGTCGTGTTCCTCGGCGAGCTTCGGACCGATGTCACCCTGCACTCCGGCGCGCTCGAGGCGTGCCAGCACCTGCTCCTGCTCGGCGCAGAGCGAGTCCATTGCTTCCTGGGCGGTCTTTGCGCCGGACGAGGCATCGCCGATCGCCTGCCACCACAGCTGTGCGAGCTTTGGATAGTCCGGCACGTTGGTGCCGGTGGGCGACCACTGCAGGCGGGCCGGTGAGCGGTAGAACTCGATCAGGCCGCCGAGCTTCGGCGCACGCTCGGTGAAGCTCTGGTGATCAAGGGTCGACTGGCGGATGAAGGTGAGGCCGACATGGCTCTTCTTCACGTCCACCGTCTTGGAGGTCACGAACTGGGCATAGAGCCAGGCTGCCTTGGCGCGGTCATCCGGGGTCGACTTCAGGATCGTCCACGAGCCCGCATCCTGGTAGCCCAGCTTCATGCCTTCCTTCCAGTACACGCCATGCGGCGACGGGGCGAAGCGCCACTTCGGCGTGCCGTCCTCGTTGACGATCGGCAGGCCTTCCTTGACGAAGTCCGCGGTGAACGCGGTGTAGGTGAAGATCTGCTGTGCAACCTCCCCCTGCGCCGGCACAGGGCCGGATTCGGAGAAGTTCATGCCCTGGGCTGCGGGCGGCGCGTACTTCTCCATCCATTCAAGGTACTTTTCGATTGCGTAGACGGCGGCCGGGCCGTTGGTGTCACCGCCGCGTGCGACGCAGGAGCCCACCGGACGCGAGTTCTCGTCGACCTTGAGGCCCCATTCGTCGACCGGCTTGCCGTTAGGGATGCCCTTGTCGCCATTGCCGGCCATGGAGAGCCAGGCGTCGGTGAAGCGCCAGCCAAGCGACGGGTCCTTCTTGCCGTAGTCCATGTGGCCGTAGACCTTCTTGCCGTCGATCTCGCGGCCGGTGAAGAACTCGGCAATGTCCTCATAGGCTGACCAGTTGACCGGCACGCCAAGGTCGTAGCCGTACTTGGCCTTGAAGTCCGCCTTGTTCTTCTCGTCGTTGAACCAGTCGTAGCGGAACCAGTAGAGGTTCGCGAACTGCTGGTCCGGCAGCTGGTAGAGCTCCCCATCCGGAGCGGTCGTGAACGACTTGCCGATGAAGTCGTCGATGTCGAGGTTCGGGTTGGTGACGTCCTTGCCCTCGTTCTCCATCCACTTCGTCAGGCTGCGCGCCTGCAGATAACGCCAGTGCGTGCCGATGAGGTCGGAGTCGTTGATGTAGGCGTCGTAGATGTTCTCGCCCGACTGCATCTGGGTCTGCAGCTTCTCAACGACATCGCCTTCGCCGATCAGGTCATGGGTGACCTTGATGCCGGTAATGGCCGTGAAGGCCGGCGCGAGGACGCGCGATTCATATTCGTGGGTCGTGATGGTTTCGGACACCACCTTGATGTCCATGCCCTGGAACGGCTGGGCGGCGTTGATGAACCATTCCATCTCGGCTTCCTGGGCCGCCCGGTCGAGCGCAGAAAAGTTGCCGATTTCCTCGTCGAGGAATTTCTTCGCCGCCTCCATGTCTGCATGCGCACTGGTCATTCCGAAGAGGAGCGCCACTGCAGTCGTAGATACAAGCAAGTGCCTTCGCATTTCATTTCCTCCCATTGAACGCAACCAAGTTGCACCGTAGAGCCGGCGCGGATGCGCCAGCCGTTTCTCCTCCCTAAACGTATCGAAACACGCCGATGGCGTAGACGACCGACAGGGCCAGGGCCCACCAGAGGTTGGGTCCCACGAGACCCAGCCAGGCAAGATGAATGAATGCAGCGCCGAGCAGCGAGACAAACAGGCGGTCGCCCCGCGTGGTCTCGAAGCGCAGAACGCCGAAGCGCGGATCGCCGCCGGGCGAAAAGTATTCCCACACAGCCATGCCGACGAGCATCAGGAAGATCGTGACAAAGAAGGCGGCGGTCGGCCACGTCCAGGCCATCCATGAAAAGGTCATTGGCGTGCTCCTCTCGATGACTGGGGAGCAAAGCCCCTCACCTGCCTGCCGGCATCATCTCCCCGTGAACAGGGCGATGACGGCTGGCCAAAACGTTGCCGTCTTCCCTTCTCCCCGCTGGCGGGGAAACGGTGCCCGAAGGGCGGATGCGGGGCTGCGGGAGAGCAGGACAACGACCTGGTCATCACACCCGCCCCAGGGCAAAGCCCTTCGCAATGTAATTGCGCACGAAGTAGATCACGAGCGCGCCGGGGATCAGAGTCAGCACGCCGGCAGCGGCAAGCACGCCCCAGTCGAGGCCGGAGGCGGACACGGTGCGCGTCATCGTCGCCGCGATCGGCTTCGCGGCGGTCGTCGTTAGCGTGCGTGCAAGCAGCAGCTCCACCCACGAGAACATGAAGCAAAAGAAAGCTGCGACACCGATGCCTGACGCAATCAGCGGCATGAAGATTTTCACGAAGAAGCGCGGGAAGGAATAGCCGTCGATGTAGGCCGTTTCATCGATCTCCTTCGGCACGCCAGACATGAAGCCTTCGAGAATCCAGACCGCCAGCGGCACGTTGAACAGGCAGTGCGCGAGCGCCACCGCGATGTGGGTGTCGATCAGCCCGAACGCCGAATAGAGCTGGAAGAAGGGCAGCGCGAACACCGCCGGCGGCGCCATGCGGTTGGTGAGCAGCCAGAAGAACAGGTGCTTGTCGCCGAGGAAGCGATAGCGCGAAAAGGCGTAGGCGGCAGGCAGTGCCACCGCCACCGACACCACCGTGTTCATCACGACGTAGATGATCGAGTTGATGTAGCCGGAGTACCAGGACGCGTCGGTGAAGATGACCGTGTAGTTGCGCAGGGTCGGGTTCTGCGGCCAGAGCGAGAACGCGCCGGTGATCTCGGCGTTCGTCTTGAAGCTCATGTTGATGAGCCAGTAGATGGGCAGCATCAGGAAGATGATGTAGAGCGTCGGCACCAGCCACCAGAACCGGGACGCGGTGCCCCGCCGACGCATGGTGCGGTCGACGACGCCGGACGTGCTGCGGGAAACCCCCGCTGCCGTCGCATCCTCGCGCAGCATCATGGTCGTCTCCTTGGTTCCGGCCATATCAGCGCTCCACGTCATAGTTGGTCATGACCGTGTAGAAGACCCACGACATGAGCAGGATGATGAGGAAGTAGATGATCGACATCGCCGCCGCCGGACCGAGGTCGAACTGTCCCACCGCCATCTTGACGAGGTCGATCGACAGGAACGTGGTCGAGTTGCCGGGGCCGCCGCCCGTCACCACGAACGGCTCGGTGTAGATCATGAACGAGTCCATGAACCGCAGCAGGATGGCGATGGTCAGGACCCGCTTCATCTTCGGCAGCTGGATGTAGCGGAAGGTGGCCCAACGCGAAGCTCCATCGATGCGCGCGGCCTGATAATAGGCGTCGGGGATGGAGACGAGGCCGGCGTAGCACAGCAGCACGACAAGGCTTGTCCAGTGCCAGACGTCCATCAGGATTACGGTAATCCAAGCGTCGAGCGGGTCGCGCACGTAGTTGTAGTCGACGCCCAGCGCGGCAAGCGTATGGCCGAGCAGGCCGATGTCGATGCGCCCGAACACCTGCCAGATCGTGCCGACGACGTTCCAGGGGATCAGCAGCGGCAGCGCCATCAGCACGAGGCAAACCGGCACGCCCCAGCCTTTGCGCGGCATGTTGAGGGCGATGAAGACGCCGAGCGGAATCTGGATCGCCAGCACGATGAAGGAAAAGGCCAGGTTTCTGCCCATCGCGTCCCAAAAGCGGCGCGAATGCAGCATCTGCTCGAACCATTCCGAGCCTGCCCAGAAGAAGACGTTGTTGCCGAAGGTGTCCTGCACCGAATAGTTGACAACTGTCATCAGCGGGATGACCGCCGAGAACATGACCAGCAGCATCACCGGCAGGACAAGGAACCAGGCTTTGTTGTTCCAAGTCTTGTTCATCGCGCGCTTCCCCCTGCTGCGCCCGAAAGATCGACGCGCCACGAATTGGCGTAGAGGTTGATCCGCTCCGAAACGAAGGTGACATGCGGGTCGGCGGGTATTTCCTCTTCCTCGCCGGCGATCACCGCGATCTCCCTGCCCTCGAGCTCCGCGCGGACGATCTTGCGCCGGCCGGTGTCCTCGATCTTGGCGATGCGGACGGGAATGCCTTCCCTCCCGAGCCGAACGAATTCCGGCCGGATGCCGAGTTCGTACTGCTGCTGGCCGTCCGCAGGCGCTCCGGGCAGGCTGATGGCGTGGCTGCCAAGCCGCGCGCTCATACCCTCGACGTCCACCGGCAGCACGTTCATCCCCGGCGAGCCGATGAAATAGCCGACGAAGGTGTGACTGGGCCGCTCGAACAGTTCGTCGGGCGTACCGATCTGCACGATCTGGCCGTCATACATGACCACGACCTTTTCGGCGAAAGTCAGCGCCTCGGTCTGGTCGTGGGTCACGTAGACCATCGTGAAGCCGTAGCGTCGGTGCAGCTGCTTCAGCTGCGAGCGCAGCACCCACTTCATCTGCGGGTCGATCACCGTCAGCGGCTCGTCGAACAGAATCGCGTTGACGTCCGAGCGTACCAGACCGCGGCCGAGGGAGATCTTCTGCTTCTGGTCGGCCCCGAGGCCGGCAGCACGGCGTTTGGCGAGCGAGGCGAGATCGATGATCTCCAGCGTCTCTCTCACCTTGCGGTCGACCTCGGCCTCCGGTACGCCGCGATTGCGTAGCGGGAAAGCCAAATTGTCGTAGACCGTCATCGTGTCGTAGACGACCGGGAACTGGAACACCTGCGCGATATTGCGCTCCTGCGTTGACAGGTCGGTGACATCGACGCCGTTGAAGCGCAGGCGCCCTTCCGAGGCGCGCAGCAGGCCGGAGATGATGTTGAGGAGCGTTGTCTTGCCGCAACCGGAAGGGCCGAGCAGCGCATAGGCGCCGCCATCCTCGAAGGTGTGATGCACCTCCTTCAGCGCATAGTCGGCCTCGCTCTTCGGCCTCTCGCCGTAGGCGTGCCGGATATGGTCGAGTTCGATGCGTGCCATGGCCGTCTCCTCATGCCGCCAGGGCGCTGGTGGGCCGCACCGCGCGGCCCGACTGGTCGAACACCATCAGGTGACGGGGATCGATATAGACCGTCACGCGCTCGTCCGGCTCGAACCGGTGGATGCCGGGCGCGAGCATCACCCACGATGCATTGGCATAGTGCAGGTGGATAAAACTCTCCGAACCGGTGATCTCCGTGATCGACACCGTGGCCGTGATCGGCACGGCCGTCGGCGACGTCGGATGAAGGGAAAGATGGTGGGGCTGGAAGGCGACCGTATACGGGCCGTCTTCCACGCCGGTGAGGCCGTCCGGCGCCGGGAGGTTCACCCCACCATCCAGCTCGAAGCCGCTTCCGCGCTTGATCAATTCGATCGTGTTGAGCGGCGGGTCGGCAAAGGTCTTTGCGGTAATGATATCATCAGGCCGCCGGAAGACGTCGACGGTCGGCCCGAATTGCGTGACGCGCCCTTCGGAGAGCGTTGCGGTGTTGCCACCGAGAAGCAGCGCCTCGGACGGCTCGGTGGTCGCGTAGACGAAGATCGCCCCGGACTCGGCGAAGATCTTCGGCAGCTCCGCGCGCAACTCCTCGCGCAGCTTGTAGTCGAGGTTCGSGAGRGGCTCGTCGAGAAGGACGAGCCCCGCCTTCTTGACGATCGCGCGCGCCAACGCCGTGCGCTGCTGCTGGCCGCCCGAAAGGTTGAGCGGCAGGCGGTCGAGATAAGGCGTGAGACGAAGAAGCTCCGCCGCGCGGCCGACCTCGCGCTTGATGGTCTCGCCGTCAACGCCCGCCACGCGCAGCGGCGAGGCGATGTTCTCGTAGACCGTCAGTGTCGGGTAGTTGATGAACTGCTGGTAGACCATCGCGACGTTGCGCTTTTGAACCGCAACGCCAGTGACATCCTGTCCGTCAAAAAAGACCTTGCCGGAGGTGGGCTGGTCGAGACCAGCCATCAGCCGCATCAGAGACGTCTTGCCCGAAAGGGTCGGGCCAAGCAGCACGTTGAGAGAGCCATGACGAAGCGACAGGGATACGTCGCGGATGTGTTCCGCGGCTCCGACCTTCTTCGTCACATTTCGCAGTTCCAGCATGCTCCTCCTCCCAAAGGCTGCCGGCCTGCACGGCGCTACTCTGCCGCGCTACGTTTCTTCTCCACCCCTTGCATGTATTCATCCAGCATGGACGCTTCCTCTGCCGTCAGGCGCAGACCCACCTTGGTCCGCCGCCAGAGCACGTCTTCCGCTGTTGTCGCCCACTCGTGTGCAATTAGGAAGTCAATTTCGGCCTGATAAAGATCAGCGCCGAAATGCTGCCCGAGATCCGCGAGCGAGGACGCATTTCCAACTATCGTGCGCGCGTCGGTGCCGTAGAGGCGCACGAGGCGTGCGGCATGTGCCGGAGCGAGGAAGGCGTAGCTGTCGCGCAGCCTTTTGACCTCGCCCTCGAAACCATCATGGGCAAACTCCCCACCGGGAAGCGGCGCATTCGCCGTCCAGGGCTTGCCTCGCTTGCCGAGGAAGTCCTCGATCTTCTCAAGCATGTGCTCGGACAGGCGGCGGTAGGTCGTGATCTTGCCGCCGAAGGCGTCGATGCGCGGCGGCTGGCCTTCCGGTGCATCCGGGCGCAGCACGTAGTCGCGCGTGGCTTCCTGCGCCTTCGATGCGCCGTCGTCGTAGAGCGGACGCACCGCCGAATAGGTCCAGATGATATCCTCGGGACGCACCGGCTCGGCGAAATATTCGCTCGCGGCGTTGCAGAGGTAGGTGACCTCTTCGTCGCTGATGTGGACCTTTGCCGGATCGCCCGGATAGTCGCGATCGGTGGTGCCGATCAGCGTGAATTCGTTCTCGTACGGGATCGCGAAGATGATGCGGCCGTCGCGGTTCTGGAAGAAGTAGGCGCGCGGATCATCGAACTTCTTGCGCACGACGATGTGGCTGCCCTGGACGAGACGGACGTTGTGCGCGTCCTTCTGTCCCATAGCCTCGGAAAGCACGTTGTCGATCCAAGGGCCGGATGCATTGACCAGCAGCCGCGCCTTCACGAGCGAGCGGGCGCCGGAACGGGTGTCCTCGATCGTCACGTGCCAGAGCTTGTCGGCGCGCTGCGCCGAGACAACTTTGGTGCGGGTGCGAATGGTCGCGCCGCGCTTTACCGCGTCACGCGCGTTCAGAACGACGAGGCGCGCATCGTTCACCCAGCAGTCCGAGTACTCGAATGCCTTGGTGAAGAGCGGCTTCAGCGGCTTGCCCGACGGGTCGCGGCGCATGTCGAGCGTGCGCGTCGCTGGCAGCAACTTGCGGCCACCGATGTGGTCATAAAGGAACAGGCCTAGCCGCACGAGCCACGGCGGACGGATGCCCTCGGCAATCGGCAGCACGAAGCGCATCGGCCAGATGATGTGCGGCGCGTTCTTCCAGAGAACCTCGCGCTCCTTCAGCGCCTCGCGGACGAGGCGGAACTCGTAATATTCGAGGTAGCGCAGGCCGCCGTGAATGAGCTTGGTCGAACCCGAAGACGTGCCACTGGCAAGGTCATTCATCTCGGCGAGGAACACGGAATAGCCACGGCCGGCCGCATCGCGCGCGATGCCGCAGCCGTTAATGCCGCCGCCGATAATGAAAATGTCGTGGATGCCTTGGCCGTCCACGCGTTCCCTCCAGGGTTTCGCAACGCAGCAAAGTTGCTGTCATTTTTTCTGCGCCAACAATGAAAACGAATGCGAGCGAATGTCAAACGAAAATACCTGAATCCCACACGGCAGTGTGGGTTTCGAAGATGCGGAACCTTGCCGGGAGCTGCGTGTTCATGCGGAGGAACCGAGGGAGGTCTCCATGGCGATACGCGCGATCTGGAAGGGTTTCCTGAGCATCGATGAGCTCACCTGCGCCGTCGCGCTCTATTCGGCGGCGACGACTTCCGAGCGCGTTTCCTTTCACATGGTCAACAAGAAGACGGGCAACCGCGTTCGCCGCGAATATGTCGACGAACAGTCCGGCAAGCCGGTCCCGCGCGAAGATCAGGTGAAAGGCTACGAAACCGCCAAGAACAACTACATCATCCTTGAGCCCGAGGAGATCGCTGAGGCGACACCGCAGGGCGACAAGACGCTGTCGATCGAAAGTTTCATTCCCTGCAACGAGGTCGACACCACCTATTTCGACAAGCCCTATTTCCTGACACCGGCCGACCAGGAGTCAGAAGACGCCTTCGCGCTGATCCGCGAGGGCATGCGCAAGAAGAAGGTGGCCGCGCTTGCGCGCGCCGTGCTTTTCCGGCGTGTGCGTTCGGTGCTGATCCAGCCACGCGGGCGCGGCATGCTCGCGAACACGCTCAACTTTGACTACGAAGTCAGGCCGGCCGAAAAGGCGTTCGACGACCTGCCGGACCTGAAGATCAAGGGTGAGATGCTGGATCTCGCCAAGCACATTATCGAAACCAAGAGTGGGAAATTCGATCCCGCCACCTTCGATGATCGCTATGACGCGGCGCTGGCGGAGCTGGTGAAGGCCAAAGCCGAGGGCCGCGAGATCAAGCTGCCGAAGAAGGAGCCCGAAGGAAAGGTTATCGACCTGATGGCAGCGCTACGCGAAAGCGCGAAGCTCGCAAACAAGCCCGCGGGCAAAACGAAAACGAAATCGGCACCTGAAAAGAAGCGCAAGGCGAGCTAATCCATGGCGCTCGAAACCTACCAGCAGAAGCGCGACTTCAAGAAGACGCCGGAGCCAAAGGGCAAGGCAACCAAGGCTGCAAAGGGCAACAGCTTCGTGATCCAGAAGCACGATGCGCGGCGGCTGCACTACGATTTCCGTCTGGAGATGGATGGCGTGTTGGTCAGTTGGGCGGTCACGCGCGGCCCGAGCCTTGTGACCTCCGAGAAACGTCTTGCTGTCCACGTTGAGGATCATCCGCTGGAATACGGCTCCTTCGAAGGCACGATCCCGCAGGGCGAATATGGCGGCGGCACTGTGATCGTCTGGGATCGCGGCACGTGGACGCCGGTTCATGATGCGAAGAAGGGAATGGCCAAGGGCCATCTCGAACTCGAACTGCACGGCGAGAAGCTGCAAGGACGCTGGCACCTCGTCAGGATGCCGCAGCGCCCACGCGAGAAGCGCGACAACTGGCTGCTGATCAAGGCAGACGATGAGTTTGCCCGCGAGGAAGGCGACGCCGACATTCTCGAGGAGCGGCCGAAATCGGTGCTGACCGGCCGCGAGATTGCCGACGTGGCGGGCGAAGAGCCGGGCTGGTCGTCGAAGACAGGCAAGATTGAGAAGAAGAAGGTACTGCAGCCTAAGCAGAAGGGCCGCAAGTCCGCGATGCCGGACTTCATCGCGCCGCAGCTTGCGACTCTGAAGCCGCAGGCGCCGTCAGGCAAGGGCTGGATCCACGAGATCAAGTTCGACGGCTATCGGCTGCAGGCGCGGATCGACAAGGGCAAGGTAAAGCTGCTGACCCGCAGCGGGCTCGACTGGACGGAAAAGTTTGGCAAGGAAGTGCCGAATGCGCTCAGCGCCCTGCCCTGCGAGCAGGCCATCATCGACGGCGAGCTCGTCGTCGAGGGCGCAGGCGGCGCATCCGATTTTTCCTCGCTCCAGGCGGATCTCAGCGAAGGCCGCAGCGACCGCTTCATCTTCTTTGTCTTCGACCTGCTTTACCTGGACGGCCGCGACCTGCAAGACGTTCCGCTGCTCGAGCGCAAGGCAGCACTGGAAGCACTGGTGAAAGACGGCGCTGAGCGCGTTCGGTACAGCGAGCACTTTGAGGAAGACGGCGAGATGGTGCTTCGGCACGCCTGCCGACTGAGCCTCGAAGGGGTGGTCTCGAAGAAGGGGAACGCCAAATACCAGTCGGGGCGGAACAAGGACTGGATCAAGTCGAAATGCGCGAAGCGGCAGGAGTTCGTGATTGCCGGGTACGTGTCATCAACCACCTCACAAAAAGCGATCGGCTCCCTGGTGCTGGGCGTCTACGACGATGGCGAGTTGCAGCATGTCGGCCGCGTCGGCACGGGCTTCAGCCGTAACATCGCCGAGGACCTCTACAAGCGCCTCGCGAAGCTGGAGCAGAAGACCTCGCCATTTGCCGGAAAGCTGGACGCGGCAGCGCGCCGTGGCGCAATCTTTGTGAAGCCGCAACTCGTAGCCGAGGTCGAGTTTCGCGCCTGGACGGCCGACGGGAATCTCCGCCACGCCGCGTTCCGCGGCATTCGCGAGGACAAGCCGGCGAAAGAAGTCGTTCGCGAGGGTGGAATAGCGCCTGTTGAAAAGACGCCTGCCAGGCCAAAGTCCAAGGTCTCCCTCACGCACCCCGACCGCGTCTACTGGAAGGATGTCGGCGTCACGAAGGAAGGGCTCGCGAGCTACTACGCCGAAGTCTGGCGCTTCATGGCGCCGCATATCATCAACCGGCCGCTCGCCCTGCTCCGCTGCCCCGGCGGCACCGCACAGCAATGTTTCTTCCAGAAGCACGGCTGGAAGGGAATGAGCGGCGAGATCCTGAAGGCGGTCGATCCAAAGGATGACAGCGACGACAACACCATCATCGCCATCGACAGTCTCGACGGCCTGACCGGTCTCGTTCAGGGTGGCGCGCTCGAAATCCACACCTGGCAGGCGACGCTGACGGAACTCGAAAAGCCTGACCAGATCGTCATGGATCTTGATCCGGACGACGCAGTGCCGTGGACGGTAATGCTGGATGCCGCGCGCGAGGTGAAGCAGCGACTGGAGGATGCCGGCCTCAACGCCTTCGTGAAGACGACCGGCGGTAAGGGGCTGCATATCGTCTCACCACTAAAACCCAAAGCGGGATGGGAGGAGATGAAGGAGTTTGCGCGGGCGATTGCCGACAGTATGGAGAGCGACAATCCCGATCTTTTCATTGCCAAGGCATCGAAGGCGCAACGGAAGGGCAAGATCTTCGTCGACTATCTGCGCAATTCGCGGGGTGCGACGGCGATCGCGCCCTATTCCAGCCGCGCGCGAAATGGCGCGACCGTGTCGATGCCGCTTTCATGGGATGAGCTCGACCCATCGATCAAGTCGTCGCATTTTTCGGTGACAAACGCGGTTGCCCGCGTGGCAAATCTTACGGGCGATCCGTGGGTGGATTTTCGCAGCGCACAGGTTCCACTGGAAACGAAACGCAAAGGCACGCGCCGCGGATAGCCTTACCTCGGCTTGCCGCTCTTCTTCTCCGCCTCGACGCTTTTGCGCAGTGCGTCCATGATCGACACGACGTTGGTGGCAGTGGGTGCTGGCGCATCCTTTGTCTTCTTCGGGACGGCCTTACCTTGCTTGCGCCTCTTCGACGCGATCAGTGCCTTCAGGCGCTTCTGCACCGGATCCTGCACCAGTGCCGGCTCCCATTCCGTCTTCCGCTCTTCGATCAGGGTCTCGATCAGCTTGAGCGCCTTCGGATCCGGTTTCGAGTTGTCGATGTCGGAAAAATATTCCTCGGCATCGCGCACCTCGTCGCCGTAGCGGAGGGTCCACACGACGATCCCCTTGCCGCGCGGCTCCAGCATCACTGCACGCTCGCGCCGGTAGAGCACGAGTCGCGCAATTCCCACCATCTCACTGGCCGCCATCGCATCACGGATGACGGAGAAAGCCTCTTCGGCGATCTTGTCGTCGGGCGTCAGATAGTGAGCGGTGTCCAGCCAGATCCAGGAAATGTCGTCACGAGGGACGAACATGTCGATGTCGATCGTGCGGGTGCTTTCAAGTGCCACCGCATCGAATTCCTCGTCTTCAAGCAGGACGAAGTTGTCCTCGGCAAGCGGATACCCTTTGCGCAGATCCTGATCGCGCACTGGCTTGCGGGTCGCTTCATCAACATAGCGGCTTTCGATCGGGTGGCCGGTCTTGCGGTTGATCGTGCGGAAGGTGACCTTCTCGCTCGCCGTCGTGGCCGGCGCCATTGCAACCCGGCAGGTCACAAGCGAGAGGCGTAAATACCCCTTCCAGAAGCTTCTTGGCGCCATCGATTCGACTACCTCAAACTCACTGCGGAACGCGTGGTGCCACAATTTGTTCCACAGTGATGCTTGAAACCTGACCGTTAACGCGCGTTAATTATTGGGCATTTCGCCCAGCAAAGCGGCAATTGTGTCGCAATGCGCACGTTCGCGACACAGAGTCGTATCATTTTCGCCACACCCCACCCGGTACGAACATCCGCAGGTTGCGCCCGGCGCGCAATTCAGTTGAAACGAATCCGCAAATCATCGACAGATTTGCCTAGGACAGGGGGACAGCTCGGTCCGCGGTATTCGACCAGATAGCGGTCGTCATTTTTGAACGAGTGGAGACACACATGAACATCAAGGGGCTTCTCATCAGCTCTGCTGCCGCCATCGTGGCAGTTTCCGGCGCGCAGGCAGCTGACGCGATCGTCGTCGCCGAGCCAGAGCCGATGGAATATGTTCGCATCTGCGATACCTACGGCACCGGCTWCTTCTACATCCCGGGCACCGAGACCTGCCTGAAGATCGGCGGCTACCTCCGCTACCAGATGAACTACGTCAAGCCGGACGGTTCGGACTACGCCTTCGACAAGCTGGCTCGCTTCGCTCCGACCTTCACCGCGAAGAACCAGACCGAGTGGGGCACGCTGACCTCGCACGCTCAGGTTCTCTTCGACTGGGCTAGCGGTTCGACCTTCTACGGCACCGGCACCGCTCTCGAGCACGCTTACATCTCGCTCGACAACGGCACCTCGAGCTTCCTCGTTGGTAAGACCGACACGCCGTTCTACGAGTTCCTCGGCTTCTGGGCTGGCCCGACCATCCACGAAGGTGCTTACGGCGGCGCCAACACCGGCCAGCTGCGCTACACCTACAACGCTGGCAACGGCTTCTCCTTCGTCGCAGCTGTCGTCGAGAACCCGAACGACAACGACTTCCACCCGAGCGTTGAAGGCGGCGTGAGCTACACCCAGGATTGGGGCTGGGTTGCTGGCGCAGTTGCCTATGACACCTTCGTTGAGCAGTTCGCTGCCCGCGCTGGTATCGGCTTCAACTTCACCCCGGCGATCTCGTTCAGCCTGCACGGCATGTATGCTGATGACGACGTTGCTGGCATGTACAGCCTCAACGACGCTCCGTGGACTGGCGGCAACCAGGCTGAGTGGGCTGTCCTCGCTGGCGTCAGCGCTGGTCTGACCGACAAGGTCACCCTCAACGGTCACTTCCAGTACCTCGACACCGAGGAGTGGAACGCCGCTGTGAACCTGGCTTGGACCCCGGTCAACGGCCTGACCATCACCCCGGAAGTTGCTTACGAGTCCTCGACCGAGTCGACGATCGGCTTCCTGCGCTTCCAGCGCAACTTCTAATCGATCCTTCAGGATCGTTCGGAAAACCCGGCAGGCAACTGCCGGGTTTTTTGTTTGTGCGGCTGACAGCGGGCAGCCAGGCTAAGGTCACTTGCCGCTTGACTTACGCAGCCGGCTCCCTCCTATCACCCGCGCAGAATGGGGAACGTGAGAACGATGATTGAGATTCCGGCGCGCTCGCAGATCACTCTCGCAAACTGGCGGACCAATCCCGCCAGCCGGTACAGTTTCCAGCATGTGGCGGAGTTCGTCCCTGTAGCGATGGTTTCCACGGGCACCGGCGGCGAAGAGCCCTCCCCCGGCGAAGGCATTCTGCCGGAGTTGCAACTAGCAGACCGCGACGGTTCGGCGATCCTGGCTCTCGACCACATGCATCGTTCGCACACCGACCATCTCGTCGTCATGCGCGACGGCAAGGTGATAGCCGAGTGGCTGAAGGAAACCGCGGATGCTTCGCGGCCGCATCTCGTCTTCTCGATCTCGAAGTCTGTGACCGGTCTGCTGGCCGGCATTGCCGCCGGCGAATGCAAACTCGATCCTGACGCGCTGGTGCCGCAATACGTGCCGTCGATGCAGGGCTCTGGCTATGCCACCGCGCGCGTGCGCGACCTCCTCGACATGACCGCCGACATCGACTTCGACGAGGAGTATCTCGATGACGGCGGCGCGTTCGACCGCTACCGCCGGGCGATGCTTTGGAACCCCGAGCGCCCTGAAACGACGCCGGAAACGATGGAACAGTTCCTGGCGAGCATCGGCACGCCGAACAACGCGCACGGCAAGCGCTTCTACTACGCCTCACCCAATACCGACCTCCTCGGTCTCGTCATCGAGCGCGCGACGGGCGTGCGCCTCCATAAATACCTCGCCGAGAAGCTTTGGCTGCCGATGGGTGCCAAGGGCATGACCTATGTGACCGTCGACCGGGTCGGCACCGCGCGCGCGGCAGGTGGCATCTGCATGACGACACGCGACCTTGCTCGCATGGGCCTGCTCGTCCTCAACTGCGGACGCAACCAGCAGGGCGAGCAGGTGGTGCCCGCCGACTGGATCGAGGACCTGCGCAACAACGGCGACCGCCAGGCTTGGGTCGACGGCAATTTCGCCGACATGTTCGCGAACGGCCGCTACCGCTCGTGCTGGTACGATGTCGGTGATGAACGCGGGAGCTTCGCCGCCGTCGGCATTCACGGCCAGTGGCTATGGGTCGACCCAACCAATCGTGTCATCATAGCCAAGACCTCATCCCGTCCCGCGCCCAGCGACGATGATGAAACGGCACTCGAAATCCACATCCTCTCGCAGATCGCCAAGGCATTCTAAGTAGGTTCGTCATGACGGCTCGCCCTTCCTTCACCCCCCTCGTCCGGTCCCTGCCAGCATCGGTTCCCTTCGTCGGACCGGAGACGCAGGAGCGCGCCCGCGGTCGCGCCTTCCGCGCGCGTATCGGCGCCAACGAGAATGGGTTCGGTCCCTCGCCGAAGGTGAAGGCGGCGATCCGCGAAACCGCTGACGGCGTCTGGATGTATGCCGATCCGGAGCATCATGAGCTGAAGGGCGCGCTGGCAAAGCACCTCGGCGTCGGCACCAGAAACATCGTCATTGACGGCGGCATCGACGGCCTGCTCGGCCTGCTTGTTCGCTTGATGATCTCGGAAGGCCTGCCGGTCGTGACCTCGCTCGGCGCGTATCCCACTTTCAACTATCACGTTGCCGGCTTCGGCGGCCGGTTGGTCACTGTCCCCTATGTCAATGACAAGGAAGACCCCGAGAGCCTGCTCGACGCTGTGCGCAAGGAAAACGCGCCGCTCGTCTACCTCGCCAACCCCGACAACCCGATGGGTTCCTGGTGGGAAGCGGACGAGATCAACCGGATGATCGAGCAACTCCCGGAGACGACGCTGCTGGTGCTCGACGAGGCGTATTGCGAGTTTGCGCCGGCCTCCTCGATCCCGGCGATCGACGTCTCCCGGCCGAACGTCATCCGCATGCGCACGTTCTCGAAGGCGTACGGCCTTGCCGGCATGCGTGTGGGTTACGCGATCGGCGAGGAGAACCTGATCAGCGCGTTCGACAAGATCCGCAATCACTTTGGCATGAACCGGCTGGCGATGACTGCCGCGCATGCGGCGTTGGAGGACCAGGCGTATCTGCAAACCGTCATCTTGCAGGTCGCCGATGCGCGCGAGCGGATCGGCAGGATCGCCGCTGCCAACGGCCTCGTCGCCCTACCCTCAGCCACCAACTTCGTCGCAATCGACTGTGGTCACGACGGTGCCTTTGCCATGCGCGTCCTGCAGGAGCTGGTCGCCCGGGACGTGTTCGTGCGCAAGCCAATGTCTCCGATCCAGGACCGCTGCATCCGCATTTCCGTCGGTCCGGCGGCTGAACTCGACGTGTTTGAGGCCGAACTTCCCGCCGCGCTCGAAGCCGCATCAAAGAGCTGAACACCACCATTTGGTGTAGCGTTTGGCTATGGGCTTGCAATTAATTGAACGTTCGTTTCATTCTGTCCTTAGGAGGACAGAATGGCACGAACAGCTGGCTCGGACGGTGAGCGCACGGAAGCCTTGATCCGGGAGGCGGCGGCTCGCCTGATCGCGCGGCACGGCTACGAGGCCATGTCGATGCGCCAGCTCGCGGCCGAAGTCGGCGTGCAGGCTGCCTCGCTCTACCGCTATTTCCCGACCAAGGAAGACCTGCTGTTTGCGCTGATGCGCGAGCACATGGAGCAGCTGCTCGCCAGCTGGGCAGAGGCGGCGCCAACGGGCGCATCCGCGCCGGAACGCCTGACCGCGTTCGTGCGCAACCACATCCACTTCCATGTCGAGCGCCGCCACTCCACCCACGTCAACAACATGGAGCTGCGCTCTCTGTCGCCGCAGCGCCTCAGCGCGATCCTCAAGATGCGCAACACCTACGAAAAGGAGTTGCGGCAGATCCTGCGCGAGGGCGCGGCCGACGGATCGTTCACCGTCGACGACGTCACTCTGACCGCCATGGCGATCATCCAGATGATCACCGGTGTGATCGTCTGGTTCAGGCCGGACGAGCGCCTTTCCGTGAATGAAGTCACGACTACCTACCACCGAATGACCATGCGCCTCGTCGGAGCACGGGAAGCTAGGGAGTAAGCCGATGTATGACCACGTCATGAATTTCGGCCTGGGCGAAGAAATCGATGCGCTTCGCGAGACGGTACGCCGCTTCGCGCAGGACCGGATCGCGCCGCAGGCTGACGCAATTGATGCCGGCAACGACTTTCCGGCGCCGCTCTGGAGGGAGATGGGGGAGCTCGGCCTGCTCGGCATTACCGCCGATCCGCACTATGGCGGCACTGGCATGGGCTATCTCGCCCATGTCGTGGCGATGGAGGAGATCTCGCGGGCGTCAGCTTCGGTTGGCCTCTCCTACGGCGCGCACTCGAACCTCTGCGTCAACCAGATCAACCGCTGGGGCACGGTGGCGCAGAAGGAAAAATATCTGCCGCCGCTCTGCACCGGCGAAGCGGTCGGCGCCCTTGCCATGTCCGAACCCGGCTCGGGCTCGGACGTCGTGTCGATGCGGCTGCGCGCGGAGAAGAAGAACGACCGCTACGTGCTGAACGGCACCAAGATGTGGATCACCAACGGCCCGGAGGCGAGCACACTGGTCGTCTATGCCAAGACCGACCCGGAGAAGAATTCGCGAGGCATCACCGCCTTCATCATCGAGAAGACGATGCCGGGCTTTTCGGTTGCGCAGAAACTCGACAAGCTTGGCATGCGCGGCTCGAACACCGGCGAGCTCGTTTTCGAGGACGTCGAGGTGCCGTTCGAAAACGTGCTGCACGAGGAAGGCCGCGGCGTGAAGGTGCTGATGTCAGGCCTCGACTATGAGCGCGTCGTGCTGTCCGGTGGGCCGCTCGGCATCATGGCGGCGGCAATGGACGTGGCCGTCCCGTACGTCCAGGAACGGCAGCAGTTCGGCCAGCCAATCGGCGCCTTCCAGCTGGTGCAGGGCAAGCTCGCCGACATGTACACGACGATGAATGCGTGCCGTGCATATGTCTACGCGGTGGCGGCCGCCTGCGACCGCAGGGAGACGACGCGCAAGGATGCCGCCGGCTGCATCCTCTATGCGGCTGAAAAGGCGACGCAGATCGCGCTCGACGCGATCCAGCTGCTGGGTGGCAACGGCTACATCAACGAGTATCCGACCGGCCGCCTGCTGCGCGATGCCAAGCTCTACGAGATCGGCGCGGGCACGAGCGAGATCCGGCGTTGGCTGATCGGGCGGGAGATCATGTCGGAAGCGGTTTGACCCCTTCCCCTTCCCGCCTTTAGCGGCCACACTCAGCGGCGACTCCAAGAGGATACGATGCCGACACTACACTCGCAGCTGTCCACCTCCTCCAATGCGTTCAAGGCCAATGCGGAAGCGATGAAGGCGCTGGTTGCCGACATCGCCGACAAGGCCGCCGTCGTTGAGCGAGGCGGGCCGGATGAGGCGCGCGAACGACACATGTCGCGCGGCAAGCTCTTGCCCCGCGAGCGGCTGGCGCAGCTCATCGACACCGGGTCGCCCTTCCTCGAGATCGGCCAGTTCGCAGCGTGGGGCATGTATGGCGAGCATATTTCCTCGGCCGGCATGATCGCGGGCATAGGCCGCGTCGAGGGCGCCGAATGCATGATCGTCATCAACGACGCGACGGTAAAGGGCGGCACCTACTACCCGGTCACAGTGAAGAAGCACCTGCGCGCGCAGGAAATCGCGATGCAGAACAACTTGCCCTGCATCTACCTGGTCGACTCGGGCGGCGCGAACCTGCCCAATCAGGACGAGGTGTTCCCTGACCGCGAGCATTTTGGGCGCATCTTCTATAACCAGGCCAACATGTCGGCGGCAGGCATCCCGCAGATCGCCTGCGTAATGGGCTCATGCACGGCGGGAGGGGCCTATGTCCCGGCCATGTCCGACGAAACCATCATGGTGAAGAACCAGGCGACGATCTTCCTTGGCGGCCCGCCGCTGGTGAAGGCGGCGACTGGCGAGGAAGTTACGGCGGAGGAACTGGGCGGCGCGGACCTGCATACCCGCGAATCCGGCGTTGCCGACCACTACGCGGTTGATGACCGCCATGCGCTGGCGATCGTCCGGCAGATCGTGAAGAACCTCAACCGCGGCAAGAACATAAGCCTGAAACTGACCACGCCGCGACCGCCGCTATACGACCCGGAAGAAATCTACGGCGTCGTCCCGTCGGACCTGCGCAAGCCATACGATGTCCGCGAAGTGATCGCGCGGCTGGTCGATGGCTCGGAGTTCGACGAGTTCAAGCAGTACTACGGCACGACGCTCGTCACCGGCTTTGCGCACCTCTACGGCATGCCCGTCGGCATCATCGGCAACAATGGCGTGCTTTTCTCGGAAAGCGCGCTTAAGGGCGCGCATTTCATCGAGCTGTGCTGCCAGCGCAAGATCCCGCTGATCTTCCTGCAGAACATCACCGGCTTCATGGTCGGGCGCAAATACGAGGCCGGAGGCATCGCCAAGGACGGCGCCAAGCTGGTGACGACGGTGGCGACCGCACAGGTGCCGAAGCTCACCGTCATCATTGGTGGCTCGTTCGGCGCAGGCAATTACGGCATGTGCGGCAGGGCCTATTCGCCCCGCTTCCTGTGGATGTGGCCCAACGCGCGCATTTCGGTGATGGGCGGCGAACAGGCGGCGACCGTGCTGGCACTGGTCAAGCGCGAAGGGATTGAGCGGCGCGGCGACTCATGGTCAGCCGAAGAGGAAGCGGCGTTCCGCGCGCCGATCCTGGAAAAATACGAGCGCGAGGGACATCCGCTCTATTCGTCCGCACGGCTGTGGGACGACGGCATCATCGACCCGGCGCGCACCCGCGACGTGCTGGCGCTCAGCCTGTCGGCAGCACTCAACGCGCCGATCGGCGAGACGAAATTCGGCGTATTCCGGATGTAATTGAGTCCGAATCAAAACGGGCGCCCCTCTTGCGAAGAGCGCCCGTCCAGGGATCGGATATCAGGCGTTACCGTGCGCCTGCTCGGATAAAGCGTCCGTGCGCGGTGAGATGCCAGCCGCTTCCTCGCACTGTTCCACATGACGCAGGAGCGCCTGGTTCGAGAGAACCGCGCTGATCGTGGTGATGTCGCGGCCCTGGTAACGGGGTAGCTGCTGGACTTCCTTCAGCCTCTCGAGAAGTGCGAGTCGGGTCATGGCAATCCCTTTCCTTGACTGCAGGCGTTACGGGGACTTCCGTCGGCTCAGGCGGCCTTCTTGCCTGGCTTGAACGGAATTTCGATATCGACCGCGAGGGTCGACATCTGGTCGCCGCGCTCCATCGTCACACTGACCTTTTCCTGGTCGATCTTCATGTGCTTCTGGATCACGCGGAGGATCTCGTCGCGCAGCTTCGCGACCAGATCGGAATCGCCGCCGACGACTGCCCGTTCATGTGCGAGGAGGACCTGCAACCTTTCGCGGGCGGCCGGTGCGGATGAGGGTGGACGGGAGAATATGCGGAACAGGTTCATGCCGCTTTCCTTCCGAAGATCTTGCCGAAGAAGCCCCGCTTTTCATTGCCCGGAACGGTGACCTCGAGCTCCTCGCCCTTCAGTCGGCGGGCAGCGTCGAAATACGCACGCGACGGCGCGCTGGAGCCGTCTGCGATCGTGACCGGCGCGCCGACGTTCGAGGCGCGCAGAACGTCCATGCTCTCCGGGATGATGCCGAGGAGCGGGATCGACAGGATCTCGAGGACGTCGTCGACCTTGAGCATGTCGCCGCGCGCGGCGCGGGCCGGATCGTAGCGGGTCAGCAGCAGGTGCTTTTCCATCCGCTCGCCGGCCTCGGCCTTAAGGGTCTTGGAGTCCAGCAGGCCGATGATGCGATCGGAGTCGCGAACCGAGGAGACTTCCGGGTTGGTGACGACGATCGCAACGTCCGCATGGCGCATGGCCAGGGTCGCGCCGCGCTCTATGCCTGCCGGGCTGTCGCAGATGACCCAGTCGAAGCTCTTCTTGAGGGCGGCGATGACCTTCTCGACACCTTCGGGCGTGAGGTGATCCTTGTCGCGGGTCTGGGAGGCAGGCAGCAGGTAGAGGGTTTCGAGGCGCTTGTCGCGGATTAGCGCCTGGGTGAGCTTTGCATCGCCCTGGATGACGTTGACGATATCGTAGACGACGCGACGCTCGGCACCCATGACGAGGTCGAGGTTGCGAAGGCCGACGTCAAAGTCCACCACGACGACCTTTTCGCCGCCCTGCGCAAGAGCAGCTCCGAGCGCAGCCGACGACGTCGTCTTGCCGACGCCGCCTTTGCCCGATGTGACTACGATTACCTTGCCCATTGAACTCTCCTGTTGTTGGGCTGCCTGCTGCTCAGCCAAGTGTGCCCGTCCTGATGGTTTCGCCTTCGAGCCAGATCTGCACGGCCTGCCCATGCAGATCCTGTTCCAGGTCCTCGGCTGTCTTGTAGTAACCGTCGATGGCGATGAGCTCTGCCTCCAGTTTGCGGCAGAAGATGCGCGCGGTGGAGTTACCCATGGTGCCGGCGAGCGCGCGCCCGCGCAGCGTGCCATAGACGTGGATGGAGCCACCCGCGATGATCTCCGCGCCCGAGGCGACGGAGCCGACGATGGTGACATCCCCATCGGGGTAGAAAATCGACTGGCCGGAACGGACCGGCTCCGAAACCATCAGCGAAGGCGAGACCTTGACCGACGGAAGCTCGACGGGAACGACCTCGTGCTCTTCCTCGACGGCCTCAACCGCGGCCTTCTCTTCCTTCGCCTTCGGCGCCGCTTCGGACGCTACCGGCGTCTCGATGTCGCCGGCCGGACGCCCGTCGGTCATCGCCGGCGGAAGGTCGGGACCTAAAATCGACGGACGCGCACCCTCAATGCCCATCACGCGCACATTGCGCGCATTGAGCTGGTTCACCAGTTCGCGCAGCTGCTCGCGGTCGATGGCAAGGTTCGTCAGATCGAGAACGACGGGGCGGCGCAGGAAGAAGCCTGCCGAGCGAGCCGCCAGATCATCCAGCCTGACCAACCAGTCTTCGATGGGAAGATCCGGGGTCAGCGCAAGGGCAAGGAAGGACCGCCCCTTGAGGCGTATGGGCCTGGGTTGAGTTAACACGTCGTTCATCTTGGTAAATTTTCGGTTTCTTCGGTGTATCGAGGGAATGGTTAACAAAAGGTTAATTAAGGCTTTAGGAAGGTACCGCTCGGAGCCCCAAACCGCCCGTTTCCAGAGCTGCAATCAAACGAGAACAACGCATCTTTTCGCTTTCTTTTCAGCCACTTGGCTAACACCGGCCGATTGAAACGAAATGTTACCGCACCGCCATTGCCCGAGGCTTGCGTCGTAGAAGCCCGTTCGGCAACAGGTCTTCCGGCTTTGGCAGCTTGCTGCTATTGCCCCCTACCTTGCTGCGGCATCGCCCGCGCGTTGAAGTTGCCCCCGAAAGCCCAGCAACCGGCAGGAAATGATGCACATCCAGAGCTTCGACACTGTCATCCTGGGCGCCGGCGCGGCCGGTATGATGTGTGCGATTCACGCGGCAGCTAAGGGCGGGCGCGTCCTCATCATCGATCACGCCAAGGCTCCGGGCGAAAAGATTCGCATCTCCGGGGGTGGCCGCTGCAATTTCACCAATCTCGGGGCCAGCGCGAAGAATTTTCTCTCCGGCAACCCGCATTTCGCCAAGTCGGCGCTCGGCCGCTTCACGCAGCATGACTTCATCGCCATGGTCGAGAAGCACCGCATCGCCTGGCACGAAAAGACACTCGGTCAGCTCTTCTGCGACAACTCCGCCAGGGACATCATCGACATGCTGACCGCGGAAATGGCGCAGAACGGCGTCGAACTACGGCTGCGCACGACGCTCGAGAGCGTGACGAAAACCGAAAGCGGATTTTCCGTCAGCCTCGGCGGCGACGGCGCGGCGCGGATCAGCTGCAGGAATTTCGTCGTCGCCAGCGGCGGCAAATCGATCCCCAAGATGGGCGCGACTGGCCTCGGCTACCAGATCGCCAGCCAGTTCGGCCTTGAGGTCACGGAGACGCGGGCGGCTCTCGTTCCCCTCACCTTCGGCGAAGATATGCTGGTGCACTTTCGCGAGATGGCAGGCGTCGCCACCAGCGCGCGAATCTCATGCGGCAAAACCTCGTTCGAGGAAGCGCTCCTTTTCACCCATCGCGGTCTTTCAGGACCCGCGATCCTGCAGATCTCATCCTACKGGCGGGAAAAGCAGCCGATCCGCGTCTGTCTTCTCCCCGAGATAAACGTTGCGGCTGAGCTTGTCGCGGCGAAGCGGCAGAACCCGCGCCAGCAGATCGCGACGGCGCTCGGCGACCTTCTCCCGAAACGGCTTGCCGCTTACTTCGCGCAGACGAATGGCTGGTCAGGACCATTGGGCGAAACCAGCGACAAGAAACTGACCGAGATTGGCCAGCTGATCCAGGGCTGGGAGATTTTCCCGATCGGCTCCGAAGGCTACCGGACCGCGGAAGTGACGCTAGGTGGCGTCGATACGTCCGGCCTCAACTCGCGCACCATGGAGGCCAGGGACGTACCCGGCCTGTACTTCATCGGCGAGGTGGTCGACGTGACCGGCTGGCTGGGTGGCTATAACTTCCAGTGGGCCTGGTCGTCAGGCTGGGCGGCAGGCACGGCGATCGCCGAACGCGCGGCGTGACCGCACCTACCTTCGCGCGTCAGACGCCGGCTATTTCCGCCTTCCAGAAGCGGTAGAGGCCGTCGATGTCACTGGAGGTCATCAGCGACATCGCCCGGCTCAGCACCTCCTCCGGCCAGTCCCACCAGCAGATTTCCAGCAGCTTTTCGATCTCCTCATCGCTGAAGCGCTTGCGGATCACCCGCGCCGGATTACCTCCGACAATCGCGTAAGGCTCGACGTCGCGGGTCACCAGCGCCCGCGTACCGATGATCGCACCGTGCCCAACCTGCACGCCCGGCATGATGATCGCCTCCGAGCCGATCCAGACGTCGTTGCCGACGACCGTATCCCCGGCGGGGAGATAGCCGTTGGCGGCGCCTTCGAACTCCAGCGCATCCGGCACAAATGCGAACGGGAACGTGCTGATCCACTCGCTGCGGTGCCCCTGGTTGCCGGCCATGATGAAGGCTGCGCCCGATCCAATTGAGCAGAACGAGCCAATCACCAGCCGGTCGCCATCCTCGTCGGGCAGAAGATAGCGGGCGCAATCCTCGAAGCTGTGGCGGTGATAGTAGCCGGAATAGTAGCTGTAGCGTCCCACACTGATGCGCGGGTTAGAGACCTGACGGTCAAGCGGAATGCCCTTGAACGGGCTCTCGAAAAAGTTGGTCATGTTGTCCACCTGCACGGACCTGCGGCAGGCAGCTGCCTGCGGTCGGTCCTAAGATTTTGGGGTAATTGAAGGTGAGCGGCAACGGCCGGAGCCTTGCCGGTCGTGAGTTCCTGGCACGCGGTGCCGGAACTAGCTGCAGGTGGTACAGTGCGTCGCCTTCATGCGAAAAATTGTAGAGCGAGGAGCGCTGCGTCGCAAGCCGGGATTTGCTCGGGTTACCGGTCGCCATTGACGAGTTCGAGAACCAGCCGGTGCACATTCCCGCCATCGCTCATCTCGACGCGGTCGAAGTCGCGACTGCGGGCGCGCTGGCGCTCGGAGATCGGGCCCAGCTGGCTCTGCAGCGCGGCGCGCACCTTCTTGCAGTCGGGGTCGTTCGGCGCGCTGAGACCGACCGAGACCTTTTCAATCTCCTTCACCATGTCGACAATGATGTCGCCGTGCACCTTCTCGTGCGCGGTGACTCCCGAAATGAAGCGCTCCCACAGCCGCTTCGTCGCCGCCGGCATGTTTCCTGACGCCTTCGGCAGTCGGTAGGTGATGGTGAGGCTGGGCCGCGCCGAGACCAGCTTGCAGGAGCCGTCCGGCTGGGGGCGGTAGTCGCGCGACCAGAGCAGCTTGAAATCCGTGTAGGCGATGACGTTCCCTGGCCCGACCCGCGGGCCGTTCGCGCCGATCGACCGATAGAGCTCGATGCCCGAGCCGCCGCTGACGCGGTAGTGCTCGACGCGTTCCTGCGGCTTCCAGTCGGCAGCGATGGCCAAAGTCGGCGCGAGCGCGCAGGCGGCGAAGATAAAGGGACGGAAGAAACGAAGCATCTGGCCTCCGGAAAATCGCCGCCAAGATGCCCCGGATGTTTCCGCAAACACAAGAACCGGCGATGCTGGACGAGGCGATAAGCCTTCCCTACTCTGCGACCTGGAGAAAAGGGAGAAGCCGATGTTCGACAAGGTCCTGATCGCCAACCGCGGTGAAATCGCCTGCCGGATCATCCGCACCGCGCGAAGGATGGGCATCGCTACCGTCGCCGTTTACTCCGACGCCGATACGCGAGCTCTGCATCTCGAAATGGCCGACGAGGCGGTGCATATCGGCCCCTCCTCGGTCGGCGAAAGCTATCTCGTTGCCGAAAGGATCATCGAGGCGGCACTTTCGACCGGCGCTCAAGCGATTCATCCGGGCTACGGCTTCCTTTCGGAAAACCCAGACTTCGTCGAAATGGTGGAGACCGCCGGGCTCGTCTTCATTGGCCCTTCCGCCAAGGCGATCCGCGCCATGGGCCTCAAGGACGCGGCAAAGCGGCTAATGGAGCGCGCGGGCGTGCCGGTGGTGCCCGGCTATCATGGCGAGGCGCAGGAACTTGTCGTGCTCGCAACCAAAGCGCGGGAAATCGGCTACCCGGTCCTCATCAAGGCGCGCGCGGGCGGCGGCGGCAAGGGCATGCGACGCGTCGACGACCCGGACGATTTTCACGAGGCGCTGGCGGCAGCCAAGCGCGAGGCGAAGGCTGCCTTCGGCGACGAGCGGGTGCTGGTCGAAAAATACATCTCGAAGCCGCGCCACATCGAGGTGCAGGTGTTCGGCGACATGCACGGCAATGTCGTCCACCTCTACGAGCGTGACTGCTCGGCGCAGCGCCGCCACCAGAAGGTGATCGAGGAAGCCCCTGCCCCCGGCATGACCGCAGAAATGCGGGCGGCGATGACCGAAGCGGCGGTCACGGCCGCGAAGACGATCCACTACACCGGCGCCGGCACGATCGAGTTCATCGTCGATGCCTCGGAGGGGCTGCGGCCTGACCGGTTCTGGTTCATGGAAATGAACACCCGATTGCAGGTCGAGCATCCGGTGACAGAGATGATCACCGGCATCGACCTGGTCGAATGGCAGTTCCGGGTCGCCGCCGGCCAGCCGCTGCCGCTGCGCCAGGAGCAGATCCCCCTCAACGGCCATGCTTTCGAGGCGCGGCTCTATGCGGAGGACGCGGCAAAAAGCTTCCTGCCGGCGATCGGTACGCTGCATCATCTGGAATTCCCGCAGGGCGGTGGCGTGCGTGTCGAAACAGGCGTGCGGCAGGGTGATGCGATCTCGCCCTACTACGATCCGATGATCGCCAAGCTCGTCTGCCATGGCGCCGACCGCGCAACCGCGCTCAACTGCCTCTACGACGGGCTGACGAAAACGCGGATTGCAGGTTCGGTCGTCAACACGGCTTTCCTCGCTGCGCTTGCGAGTGACCCCGATTTTGCCGCCGGCGAGGTCGACACCGGCATGATCGAGCGCAAGCAGTCGGAACTGACGCAGACCGAGATGCCGACCTTCCGCGACGTTGCCGCCGCGGCGCTTGCGGCAGGCGAGGTCTCGGTCGATCCGTCGGCTCAGGACCCGTGGCGGGCGCTGGCCGGCTACACGCATTTTCATCCGCTGGAGAAGCAGGTGAAGCTCGCCTTCGGCGAGGAGGAAGTATCGGCGCACCTTGCAGTCAACCGCAACGGCACCGCGCGCATCCGCGTCGGCTCGCTGGCGACGACGCTCGCACTGCAGGAGAAGAACGGCGAGGCGATCCGCTGGCCGGGGCACGTCACCGTGTTTTCGGGAACCGCCAGCCACACCTTCGCCGTGCCGGACCCATTCGAGCTTGCCGAGGCACAGGCAGCCGGAGGCGATGCCCTGCGCGCGCCGATGCCGGGGCTTGTGAAGATTGTTCGCGCGTCAGAGGGTGACGCAGTGAGCAAGGGCCAAGCCCTGCTGATGCTGGAAGCGATGAAAATGGAGCACACGATCTCGGCGCCGCATGACGGCGTCATCGAGACGATCGCGGCTCAGGGCACGCAGGTCACCGAAGGTACGGTGCTGGTGCGCTTCCGCGAGCAGTAGGCAGGTAACGGAAAGGCCGCACCGGCGCTTCCTGCCGGTTACGGCCTTGCTGTTCTCGTCGATCCTCCGGATGCGGCGCGCGCGTCCGACTTTGCCAGTACAAAGGGAGCGTCCATGCGCGGCGCAATCAGTGGACGGTCATCCACTCGCGGGCCTCGCGCAGCGCACGGGCGATGTCCATCTTCGACATGGTCAGGGCGAGTTCGGCACGCATGGTAGCCGCGCGGTCCGATCCCTTGATCGCGGCGATGTTGAGCCACTTGTGGGCGGCGACGAGATCGACGTCGCAGTCGCGGCCGGTGGCGTACATCATGCCGAGTTCGAACAGAACGTCCGCCTGCGCGGAGGAGCCGATACCTGCTTCAAGCACTTCGAAACGAGCCATTTTTCAAGTCCCCTGTGTAACTCTGAGAGCCAGATTTTCCGGCGTGTCCCGCCGTTGTCTTTGATGCTTCGAGGATGCCGTGGAGCCTTGAATCCGCCGTTAAACGGGTTGCTTAACGGCGGGAAAATGAAATCAAAACAAGAGGTAAACCCTGGAATTCGTTAAGGATAGAAGTGCCGGTATTCCGCGGATTTAGATTAAACTGCGCGGAAAATCTTACTTGTCGCCGGAAAGCCTTTGCTAACCACGCGAAACGGTGTCTGCGAGGAAAGTCGGGGTTCTTCTCAGGAAATCGCAGCGCCGGAAGCCTCCCGAGAATGCCGCACATCCCCGCTCTTGCCCTCTTCCGCTCCCGCGCGAGTTCAATTACGCTTACGTTCGCGTAAGTTAAAAGGCCGCCGAATCTGTTTACCTGTCGGGGCCAGGAGGAGGATACATGCTGCGCACGACTGCCCTTGCTGCAATGACTGCCCTGATGCTGACGGGGTCTGCTTACGCCGACGGAATTGTCGGCAAGTGGAAGACGGACAGCGGCGCGATCGCAGAGATCGCCCCGTCCGGCGGCGGCTTCGTCATCACCGTCAGGAGCGGTGCTCACAATGGCAAGCGCATCGGCCAGATGAACCCAGCAGGCAACGGCAAGTACAAGGGCGAGATCACCGATCCCGCAACCGACAAGACCTATTCGGGCAACGCCACTCTCAAGGGGAATTCGCTCGCCATGCAGGGCTGCGTGGCGGCGATCTTCTGCAAGACGCAGAACTGGAAGCGCCAGTAGGCAATGGCGGCAGGCGGCTCTTGCTGCCGCCTGCCCTCTTCATCTTCAGCGCGCGCGCTGGCCGAACAGGACCTTCTGGGCTTCCTTGTCGTCGGCGATGTTGCGGCGGTGCTCCTGCCCGACCGACCACCCGCGCTCGACGGCGGGGCGCGCCGACATCGTCTCGAACCAGCGCTTCAGGTTCGGGAACTCCTCGATATCCTGCCCCTGGTTCTTGTATGGCCGTATCCAGCCGACGCAGGCCATGTCCGCAATCGAGTACTCGCCGGCGAGGAATTCGCGGTCGGCAAGGCGCCGGTTCATGACGCCATAGAGGCGGTTGCACTCGTCGGTGTAGCGCTTGATCGCATACGGCACCTGCTCGGGCGCATACTGGCGGAAGTGGTGCGCCTGTCCGGCCATTGGTCCGAGGCCGCCGACCTGCCAGAACAGCCACTGGTCCACATCGACACGCTGGCGCTCGTCCGACGGATAGAAGCGGCCGAACTTGCGGCCGAGATACTGCAGGATCGCGCCCGACTCGAAGATCGAGATCGGCTCGCCGCCGGGCCCCTCCGGATCAACGATTGCGGGCATGCGGTTGTTCGGCGAGATCTTCAGGAACTCCGGTTCGAACTGCTCACCCTTGCCGATGTTGACGTACTGCACCTCGTAGGGAACGCCGAGCTCCTCGAGCATGATGGTGATCTTCCAGCCGTTGGGAGTCGGCCAGTAGTGAACCTGAATTGGCACGGTCTGGGTCGTCATCAAATTCCTCCAAATGTGGTGGCCCGGAACAAAGCACATGCCGGCAGCAACTGCCAACGAATAGGATTTAGGGTTCTGTTAAGATCATTGAACCGCAGATGAACGGAGAAATCAGGGTCGGTTCAGCCACGATCGGGCACCTTCTCGCCATAAAGAAGGAGACGCCCCAATGCTCGCTCGCCGCTTCACCATCGTGTGCCTGATGATCATGCTGTTCGGCATGGGTCTGTCGGTGCTGGTCGCCGAAAAGAGCCGCCTCGGAACGGTTCAGCGTGGCACGATGACCGCCTGCGACATCACCAACCCGATCAGTTGCGCCATTCCCTTCGCGCGCTAGGCGCAGAGCCCATAATCCTGTCAGGATCGGGGCTCACCATCGCATGCTGGCGCTATCCATCAGCCGTATTCCCCGCTAAACGCATCGCATGTCGAAAAGAATCGCCGGTCCTGAAATCGAACGCCTGATCCAGCTCCTGGCCAAGGTGCCGGGGCTCGGGCCGCGTTCCGCGCGCCGCGCAGCACTCCATCTCATCAAGAAGAAGGACCAGCTGATGTCGCCGCTGGCGCAGGCGATGGGCGAGGCCGTTGCCAAGGTGCGGGTCTGCTCCTGCTGTGGCAATGTCGATACCAGCGATCCCTGCACGATCTGCACCGATCCACGGCGCGACCCGGCAACGCTGATCGTCGTCGATGACGTGTCGGACCTGTGGGCGTTGGAGCGCGCATCAGCGCTCAACGTGCGCTACCACGTTCTCGGTGGCACGCTCTCGCCGCTCGACGGCGTGCGGCCGGAGGACCTGAACATCGCCTCGCTGGTCTCGCGTGTCGCCGAAGGTGGCATCTCCGAGGTGATCCTCGCCGTCAACGCGACGGTCGAGGGACAGACAACCGCGCACTACATCACCGACCAGCTAGCGGGGCTGGACGTGAAGGTCACGCGGCTCGCGCATGGCGTGCCGGTCGGCGGCGAACTCGACTACCTCGACGAAGGCACACTTACAGCCGCGCTCAAATCACGTACGGTGTTCTAAACACCCACCCTCTGCGGAGGACGAACCATGAAGACACGTTTCGCCCTCATCCTTTCCTGCCTGATCGGCCTCTCAGCTCCCGCCACTGCGAAGGATATCAATGCGCAGTTCCAGGGCTGGCTGAAGAACGAGCTGTGGCCGCAGGCAAAGGCGCGCGGCATCTCACCCGAAACTTTCAACGCCGCCTTCAGCGGCGTGAAGCCTAACTTGAAGCTGCCCGACCTCGTGCTGCCGGGCCAGAAGCCGGAGACGCCGAAGCAGCAGCACCAGGCCGAGTTCGGCTCGCCGGGCGCCTACTTTGCCGAGAAGACGATCTCGGCCGTCACATCCGGTGGCCGTGCACGCGCCGGGCAGCTGAAATCCGCGCTCGACAGGATCGAACAGCGATACGGCATTCCACGCGGCGTGCTGCTGGCAATCTGGGGCCGCGAGTCCGGCTTCGGCAGTGCCAAGATCCCCTACAACGCCTTCGAAGTTTTGGGCACCAAGGCATTCCTGGCCACGCGCAAGGAGATGTTCCGAAACGAGCTGCTGGCGGCCCTTGAAATGATCGAAAAGCGGCAGGCGCCGATCTCGGCCATGAAATCGTCCTGGGCCGGCGCGCTAGGGCAGCCGCAGTTCATGCCGAGCTCGTACCTGCAATATGCCGTCGATGGCGACGGTGACGGGCGCGCCGACATTTGGGGCTCGGCGGCAGACACGCTGGCATCGATCGCCAACTACCTCACGAAGAAGGGCTGGGTGAAGGGTCGCGACTGGGGCTTTGAGGTCACCGTGCCGGCAAATGTCTCCTGCTCTCTCGAAGGCCCCGACCGCGGCAGAAAGATCGCCGACTGGGCGGCGATGGGAATTACCCGCGTCAACGGCCGCCCCTTCCCCGAGCACGAGGCGCGGCAGGAAGGTTTTCTGCTTATGCCGGCGGGCCGCTCTGGCCCGGCCTTCATCGTCACGCCGAATTTCTACGTGCTGAAGGAATACAACTTCTCCGACAACTACGCGCTGTTCGTTGCCCACGCCGCTGACCGGATTGCCTATGGCGACAAGCGGTTTGCAGCCGAATGGGGCAAGGTCGGCGGGCTCTACCGCTCCGACATCGCGGCAATGCAGCGGACATTGGAAAAGCTCGGCTACGATGTGGGCTCCGCGGACGGCCTGCCGGGTTTCCGCACCCGCCGCTCGATCGGCGAATGGCAGGCCAAAGCCGGCATGCCTGCCACCTGTTTCCCGGACAAGGCGATCGTCTCCGCACTGACGAAATAGCACACCCCCGGTTGCATTTTCGCCTCGCTTCGATGATCGATTGATGAGGAAGGATCGCAGACGGTTCACGAGGAGGAACGGATGAACCTGTTTTCAATTGCGAAGATTGCGGCAGGAGTGGCCGTGAGCGGCACCATCCTCGCTGCGTGTACCGTCGTGGTCGACGAGGGTCCGGGCTATCGCCCGCCACCGCCCCGACCGACGCCGCCACCGATCGCCTGCACTCGCGAGTACATGCCGGTCTGCGCACAGCGCGGCGGCCAGCGCCGCACATTCGGCAATGCGTGCATGGCGCGCGCGGAGGGCTTCAGCATTCTTGGCGACGGCGAGTGCCGCTCAGGGCCGCCGGCATCCGGTCCTGGCAGCGACTGGAACCGTCCGCCTTCCGGCCCCGGCGGCAACTGGAACCGTCCGCCGGAGCAGCGCGCCTGCACGATGGAGTACCGCCCGGTCTGCGCACGACGCGGCAGCCAGACACGTACCTTCGGAAACGCATGCTCGGCCGAGAGCGAGGGCTTCCAGATCGTCCACAATGGCGAGTGCGGGCGCCCAACGCGCATGTAACGGCTCACGTGGCGCGGGAAACATGCCGCGCCACGGTACCCTGGAGGGCAGAAGGGTTGCCCTTGCTGCCCTACTCGAAATCGCGCCTGATCGCCCTATAATGGGCCATGGAAAAGCGAACCTATAACGATCCGATCCCTGTCATCTCGACGCCGGAGCCGTTTCCGCGTCAGAGCTTTACTGACGCGGCCGAGGCGGTGCGCGCGCTCAAGCAGCTCTATCAGCGCAGCACTGCCTTCCTGCGCGACTCCTTCCAGTCGCTGGCGACCGGCGGCGACCAGCACCAGCGGTTCCGCGCGTTTTATCCGGAAGTCCGGCTGACGACTTCTTCCTACGCCCAGATCGACTCGCGCCTCGCCTACGGCCATGTGACTGGTCCCGGCGAGTACGCCACCACCATTACCCGGCCCGACCTCTTCGAAAACTATCTCACCGAACAGCTTGGGCTGCTGATCCGCAACCACGGAGTGCCGATCACCGTCGGCGACTCCGACACGCCGATCCCGCTGCACTTCGCCTTTCTCGAAGGCACCTATGTCGACAGCAGCGTCGCCGAAGTGCTGCGGCGGCCGCTGCGCGMCCTGTTCGACGTGCCGGACCTCAACACCACTGATGACCACATTTCAAACGGCACCTATGAGCCCGCCCCCGGGGAGCCGATGCCGCTCGCGGCCTTCACTGCCCAACGCATCGACTATTCGCTGCACCGACTCACTCATTATACGGCGACGAGCCCCGAGCATTTCCAGAATTTCGTGCTATTCACGAACTATCAGTTCTACATTGACGAGTTCTGCGCTGTTGCGCGCAAGCTGATGGCTGAGGGCGGCGGTGGCTATGAAGCCTTTGTCGAGCCGGGCAACATCGTCACGCTCGCAGGCTCCGGGCATCCGGACGAAGGCACGACGCCGATCCGCATGCCGCAGATGCCGGCCTATCACCTCAAGAAGCCGGGCAACAACGGCATCACCATGGTCAACATCGGCGTCGGCCCGTCCAACGCCAAGACGATCACCGACCACATCGCGGTGCTGCGGCCGCATGTCTGGCTGATGCTCGGCCACTGCGCGGGCCTGCGCACCAGCCAGGCGCTGGGCGACTATGTGCTGGCACATGCCTATGTCCGCGAAGACCACGTGCTCGACGATGACCTGCCGGTCTGGGTGCCTATCCCAGCGCTTGCGGAAGTCCAGGTCGCACTCGAGGAGGCCGTCGCGGAGGTGACCGGCCTGTCGGGCTACGACCTCAAGCGCATCATGCGCACCGGCACCGTCGCCACCATCGACAACCGCAACTGGGAGCTGCGCGACCAGCGCGGACCGGTGCAGCGGCTTTCGCAGTCGCGGGCCATCGCGCTCGACATGGAGTCGGCCACCATCGCCGCCAACGGCTTCCGCTTCCGCGTGCCCTACGGAACGCTGCTGTGCGTCTCCGACAAGCCGCTGCATGGCGAATTGAAGCTGCCGGGCATGGCGACGGAGTTCTACAAGCGGCAGGTGGCGCAGCACCTGACAATCGGCTTGCGTGCACTGGAGAAGCTGGGGCAAATGCCGTCCGAGCGGCTTCACTCCCGCAAGCTGCGCAGTTTTGCTGAAACCGCCTTCCTGTAGAGCGCGCTCACCTTATGAAATCGACCGTTTTCCGGCTCATCGTGCTCGCCGCCCTAACGGGCATCGCGGCTGCCCTCAGCTTCGGCTATCTCGGGCGGCTGCATCCTGCCCTCGACTCCTTCTCGCATTTCCGCGTGCACTTGGCGGTATTGCTGTTGATCCTTGTTCCCGTCCTCCTGCTGGTCAGGCTGCGGATCGAGGCGCTGTTCGCGGTGCTGCTGGGCGGTCTGACGCTCGGAACGACGCTGTGGGAGGGCGCGGGCGCGACACCCGCGCATGCGAGCAGCGCGGTTGCCGGGCCCGTCTACAAGGTGCTGCATCTCAACGTCTATTACCGCAACGAGCGGCAGGATGCCGTGCTGTCGCTGATTGGCGAGGTGCGGCCTGACGTCGTGATGCTGAACGAGGTCTCCGCGCGCTGGCACGAAAAGGCCAGGCTGCTGGAGGGCATGTACCCCTACACGCTGATCTGCCCGAAGCCAGACGACCTCGGCGGCACCGCGATCCTTTCGCGCCGGCCCTTCGTGACGGGCTTCCATCCCCAATGTGGAGCAAGGGGCGACGTCGCCCACCTCCGTTACGACTTTGGCGGACAGGCAGTCGACATGATCGCGGTGCATCTCGGATGGCCGTGGCCGTTCCACCAGCAGAAGCAGATGCCGCGCGTCCTGCCACTGATGCGCGAGGTCGGACCAACAGCGATTCTCGCCGGCGACCTCAATTCAGCGCCGTGGAGCTACTCTGCCCGCTCGCTGGCCGATGCCGCCGGCGCACGCATCCTGCGCGGGCTCGGCTCCACCTATCTGCACCGGATCGCTCCCGACTGGCTGCGCCGGACAATCGGCTTGCCCATCGACCATGTCATGGTGAAGGGTGCGGTCGTGCCGGTGAAGCTCCAGACCATTGAAGGTGGCAACTCCGACCATTTGCCGGTGCTGTTCGAGTTCACCCTGCTGCCGGAAGAGAAGCCGGCCGAGGTGAGACAGGCGGCGGTAGGGGAGTAAGGGAGTAAGGGAGTAAGGGAGTAAGGGAGTAAGGGTGGCCCGGCGCGGCATTGCCGCAAGCGTCACTTAATCCCTTAGTCCCCTACTCCCCTAAACCCTTACATGTTCGGATAGACAGGACCTTCGCCGCCCTGCGGCGGGACCCAGTTGATGTTCTGGTTCGGGTCCTTGATGTCGCACGTCTTGCAGTGGACGCAGTTCTGCGCGTTGATGACGTAGCGGACATCGACGCCCATCGTGTCGGCCGCGGCGTTGCCGTCAGCATCCACCCATTCGTAGACGCCAGCGGGGCAGTAACGGCTCGACGGACCGGCGAAGACATCGTGCTCCGAGCGCTTCTGCAGGTCCATGTCCTTTACCTGCAGGTGGATCGGCTGGTCTTCCTCGTGATTGGTGTTCGACAGGAACACCGACGACAGGCGGTCGAAGGTCAGCACCCCATCAGGCTTCGGATACTCGATCTTCTTGTGCTTGGAAGCCGGCTCCAGCGACTCCGCGTCGGTCCTGCCGTGCTTCATCGTGCCGAACGGCGAGAAGCCGAAGATCGAGTTGAGCCACATGTCGAGGCCGCCAAGGCCAACGCCGAGCCAAAGGCCGAACTTCGACCACAGCGGCTTCACGTTGCGGACCTTCTTCAAGTCCTTGCCAATGTCGCTGTCGCGCCATGCAGCCTCGTAGCCGGTCAGCTCGTCGTGCTCGCGGCCGGCGGCGATCGCCTCGGCAACATGCTCGGCTGCGAGCATGCCGGAGAGCACTGCATTATGCGAACCCTTGATGCGCGGAACGTTGACGAAGCCTGCGGAGCAGCCGATCAGCGCGCCGCCCGGGAAGCTCAGCTTCGGCACCGACTGGTAGCCGCCTTCGGTGATGGCGCGAGCGCCGTAGGAGATGCGCTTGCCACCCTCAAAGGTCGGAGCGATCGCCGGATGCGTCTTGAAGCGCTGGAATTCCTCGAACGGCGACAGGTACGGGTTCTTGTAGTTCAGGTGAACGACGAAGCCGACCGCGACCAGATTGTCCTCGAGGTGGTAGAGGAACGAGCCGCCGCCGGTCGCGCCACCGAGAGGCCAGCCGAACGAGTGCTGCACCAGACCCGGCTTGTGGTTCTCCGGCTTGACCTGCCACAGCTCCTTGAGGCCGATGCCGAACTTCTGCGGCTCGCGGCCATCCGCTAGGTTGTACTTGGCGATCAGCTTCTTGGCGAGCGAGCCGCGCACGCCCTCACCGATCAGCACGTACTTGCCGAGCAGCGCCATGCCGGGAGCGTAGTTCGGGCCCGGCGTGCCGTCGCGCTCCACGCCCATATCTCCGGTAATGACGCCGGTGACTGCGCCATTCTCGTCATACATGAGGTCGGCTGCAGCAAAGCCCGGATAGATCTCGACGCCCAGCGCTTCGGCGTGGCCAGCGAGCCAGCGGCAGACATTGCCGAGTGAGACGATGTAGTTGCCGTGATTGTTCATCAGCGGCGGCATCAGCACGTTCGGCAGCCGCAGCGRTCCCGCAGGCCCGAGGATCAGGAACTGGTCGTCGGTGACCGGCGTCTTGAACGGATGGTCGCTATCCTCGCGCCAGTTCGGCAGAAGACGGTCAATGCCAATCGGATCGACAACCGCGCCGGAGAGGATGTGTGCGCCGACTTCGCCGCCCTTCTCGAGCACGACGACGGAGAGATCAGGATTGAGTTGCTTCAGGCGGATCGCGGCGGACAGGCCTGCTGGCCCTGCGCCGACGATCACCACGTCGAACTCCATGCTCTCCCGCTCGATATCGCTCATCAGCAGCTCCCTGTGCGTAGACCCGTCGGCATTTCCGTGCTTGCGCTCATATCCTATCGCGCTGCAACGGGAAACAGTCGATATTGTTCAAGCCAAGGTAAGTACCAGTTTCCGCCTATGTATACTGCAGCAGTTCAATTCCTCGGCGGATAGGTGGCGGAATGTCGCCGCAGCGCTTGCAGGACGCCGCCCCGCGGGCGACAATAGGGGATGCTGACCGCGGACCCGAACGCATCCTTCCCTGACCTTGCCGACCTGCTGCGCTTCTACGCCGAAGCGGGCGTCGACGAGCCATTGCTGGAGGAGCCGGTCAACCGCTTCGAGGAGCAGGCTGCTGCGCGTCAGGCCGCGATGGCGGCCGTCACCAAGACGCCGCCGAAAATGCCGGCTCCGGCCGCGCCTGCACGGCCGGCTGCGACGGCGGCCCCGGTTCTCCCCGACGAGGAGCAGGCGGTGCGGGCGCGCGAGCTTGCCGCCAGCGCCCAGTCGCTCGATGAGTTGTGCGAACTGTTGCGCAATTTCGATGGCTGCAACCTGAAGCTGACCGCCAAGAACCTTGTCTTCGCCGACGGCAACCCGCAGCCGGACGTGATGCTGGTGGGCGAGGCTCCCGGGCGGGACGAGGACATCGAAGGACTGCCGTTCGTCGGCCGATCTGGCCGCCTGCTCGATGCGATGCTTGCCGCGATCGGCGTGTCGCGCAAGACCAACGCCTACATTGCCAATGTCGTGCCATGGCGCCCGCCGGGCAACCGCACGCCCACGCCACTCGAAACCGAAATCTGCCGCCCGTTCATCGAGCGGCAGATCGAGCTTGCGCGCCCGAAAATTCTCGTCGCGCTTGGCGGCCCGTCGGCGAAGGTGCTGTTGCATGCGAACGAAGGCATTCTGCGCCTTCGCGGCAACTGGAAGGTCCATCGCACGGCCTCGGGCGTAGAAATCCCGACCATGCCGACGCTGCATCCGGCCTATCTGCTGCGCAACCCAGCGCACAAAAAGCTCGCCTGGCGCGACCTGCTCGAGATCGCGGCCAGGCTCGACCAGATGCGCGCCTGATCAGGCGGCGACCGTATCCGGCCGCCGCAGCGGGATGGCCTCGAGCCACGCGAAGCCCCCCACCGCAACCGCCTGGACGATCACAAATGCCGCGCCCAGCATGTTCGGCTGCACCAGCCCGAGCATCATGATGGCAAGGCTCGCGACTGTCCAGCTCGCGTTGATGAAGACGATCTCCCGCAGCCACGACCTGGGAATTTCAGGCCGGAACGCCATCATCAACAGGAAGGCCGCGATCGGCACGAGCGCGACGCCCGCCCAGAACAGGAGGCCTTCCGGCAAGGCGAGCCAGGCCGAGAGCAGCCCCGCTCCGAAGATGGTGATGGCTGCGGCGGCGAAGCCCATCACGGCATCGGCGATAAGAGTGGCGCGCAGGAATGGTGAGTTCGTAACGGTCATCGGGCATCTCCTTCGGTTGAACCAGGATGCCCTCAGGTTGAGCCACAACGCGGCGCAAAGCGATTACGTGGGAGGTAATAGAAATACGGCGGATCCGCGCCTAGGCTGAGGCGTCCTCAGGGAGGCCGACACGATGGAACAACTGAATGCGGGTGCGTTGATCCGAGAATGGCGCCAGCGGCGCCGTCTGAGCCAGCTGGATCTTGCGCTCGACGCCGAGATTTCACAGCGGCACCTCAGCTTCATCGAAAGCGGCCGCGCAAGACCTTCGCGCGGGATGGTGCTGCGTCTTGCCGAGCAGATGGACGTGCCGCTGCGCCAGCGAAACCGACTTCTGATGGCTGCAGGTTATGCGCCGAGCTTTGGCGAGCGAGAGCTGGATGATCCGGCGCTCAAGCCCGCGCTGGCTGCCGTGGAGCAGGTCCTTATAGGTCACGAACCATTCCCGGCGATCGCAGTGGACAAGGGCTGGAACATGCTCAAGGCGAATGCTTCCGTCGGGCCGCTCCTGGAAAGCATCGAAGACCTCGCCCTGCTTGAGCCGCCCGTCAACGTGCTGCGCCTGTCTCTGCATCCCAAAGGGCTTGCGCCGCGTATCGTCAATCTCGGCCAGTGGCGCACGCACCTTCTGGAGCGCCTGAGATTGCAGATCGAGAACTCGGGCGGCCCGGGGTTGCAGGCGCTCGAAAAGGAACTGTTGTCCTATCCCGGTCCAGCTGCGGCGCATGAACCAGATGCGGCGCACAACATCGCCGTGCCGTTGCGAGTGCGGATGGGGGATCAGGTTCTCAGCTTCATCAGCACGATCACCGTGTTCGGCACGCCTCTCGATGTCACGCTGTCAGAGCTAGCGATCGAGTCGTTCTTCCCCGCAGATACCGAAACCGGGGACTATCTGCGCCAGCTCGCCACCGCGACGTGACTATTGGGGCGGCGATACCTTCTTCGCCTTTGCCCGTTCGAGACCGAGCTGACGCTCGCGCACGACGATGAAGATGCCGGCGCTGATGACGATGGCGCCGCCCACCAGCGTGTAGATCGTCGGCAGCTCACCGAAGACGAGATATGCGAAGACGATCCCAAGCAGCAGCGACGTATACTCGAACGGTGCGACGACCGACGCCTCGGCATAGCGGTACGCCTCTGTCATCAGGATCTGCGCGAGGCCGCCGCAGATGCCCGCGCCGATCAGCGACGCGACCTGGTATGGCTCAAGAGCGTTCCACCCGAACGGGATGGTGAAGAGCGAGATCACCGTCGCGCTGGCCGAGAACCAGATGACGATGGTCGACGTACGCTCGGTATGGACCAGCTTGCGGACCAGCAGCATCGCGATCGCCGACATGGTCGCACCGCCGAAGGCGGCAAGGACGCCAATTGCCTGTCCTGTTTCAGCCGGTGCGCCGGACGAGAATAACGTCAGCTTCGGCCACGAGACGACCACGACGCCGAACAGGCCGACGATGACTGCCGACCAGCGGTAGACGCGGATCAGCTCGCCCATAAACAGCGCGCTGAAGACGACGACCAGCAGGGGCTGGGCGTAGTTCAGGGTGATCGCGTCGGGCAGCGGCAGCCGGGTCAGTGCGAAAAAGCCGAGGCCCATCGAGCTGACACCGACGAGGCCGCGCATGATGTGCCCGACCGGATTTTTAGTGCGCCAGGCGCCCTTCATCTGGCCCTGCAACCACAAGACCAGCATGATTGGCGGAATGGCAAATAAGGACCGGAAGAAGACGATCTGGCCGGCGGGTACGTCGCCGGCCACCTTGATCAGGCCATTCATCATCACGAAGATGGCCACCGAAGCGACCTTGAGGAGGATGCCGTGAACCGCGTTCTCAGCTTGGCTGGAAGATTCGACCGGCAATCAGGCCCCCTCAGTTACGTGACGTCGCCTCCCTGATCGCTGACCAGACACGATTCGGCGTCGCTGGCATGTCGATATGGTCTATTCCGTACGCTCTGTGAAGGGCGTCCTTGACCGCGTTCATCACCGCGGGAGCCGCACCGATCGTACCAGCCTCGCCTGCTCCCTTGATGCCAAGCGCATTGGTCGTCGAGGGCACGTTGCGGGTCGAGAAGTTGAAGTTCGGGAAGTTGTCGGCGCGCGGCATGCAATAGTCCATGAAGGTCGCCGTCTGGAGCTGCCCATCCTCGCCATACACCGTGTTTTCGTAGAGCGCCTGCGCGACGCCCTGGGCGATGCCGCCATGCACCTGTCCGGCGAGCAGCACCGGGTTCACGGTGATGCCGAAGTCGTCGACGCTGACGTAGTTGACGACATCGACCTCGCCGGTCTCCGGATCGATCTCAACTTCGCAGACGTGGGTGCCGTTCGGATAGGTCGCTTCGTTCTGGACGAACTCGCCGAAGCCCTTCAGGTCATCGGGCGACTTCGCCGCCTTTGCGATTGCCGAATAATCCATGCGGCGGTCGGTGCCGACGATGCGCGCCTCACCGTCGACGAGTTCGATGTCGGCGGGCGAGGCTTCGAGCTCGTCCGCGGCAATCTTGCGGATCTTTTCGGCGAGGTTCTCGCCGGCGCGGGCGGCCGAAACGCCGCCGAGCGGAATCGAACGCGAGCCGCCGGTGCCGCCTCCCTTGGGCAGACGGTCGCTGTCTCCCTGGATCACCTTGATGCGGCTGGGGTCGAGGCCGAGCGTGTCGGCAACGAACTGCGTGTATGCGGTGGCGTGGCCCTGGCCGTTCGACTGGGTGCCGATGTCGAGCGTGACGGAGCCGTCTTCCTCGAGCTTCACATGCACCGCTTCCGAGCCCGGGAAGGCGCAGGCCTCGACATAGGACGCCATGCCGATGCCTCTGATCTTTCCGCGTGACGTCGCTTCCGCGAGCCGGGCTTCGAAGCCCGCCCAGCCGGCAACCTCCATCGCCTTTTCCATGTGCCCCTGGAACTCGCCGGTGTCGTAGAGACGGCCGGTCTGCGTGCGGTAGGGAAGCTGCTCCGGCTTGATGAAGTTGCGGCGGCGGATCTCGTCCGGCGTGAGTCCAAGGTCGCGCGCACAGGCATCAACCAGCGTCTCGACCAGGAAGGCCGCTTCCGGACGGCCCGCGCCACGATAGGCGTCGATCGGGGCGGTGTTGGTGTAGACCCCGAGGATCGAGACATCGAGCGCCTGAATGTCATAAACGCCGGTCGACATGGTCGCGCCGATGAAGGGGATCAGCGGGCCGACCTGATGGGCATAGGCGCCGAGATTGGCGATCATGCGCACGCGCATGCCGAGGAAGCGGCCGTTCTCGTCGAGCGCCATCTCGGCTTCAGTGACGTTGTCGCGCCCGTGGGCATCGACAAGGAAATGTTCGGTGCGGTCGCCGGTCCACTTCACCGGACGGCCCAGCCGCTTTGCAGCTTCCAGCACCAGCGGATGCTCGCGATAGGTGCAGGCCTTCGGGCCAAAGCCGCCGCCGACGTCCGGCGTCACCACGCGGATCGTCTCCTGCGGCACGTTGAAGACCTGGTCGGCGAGGATCCTGCGCATCGAGTGCACGCCCTGCGAACCGGTCGTGAGGACGAAGCGCTCCTCGTCGGCGAGCCATTCGCCGATCGCCGCGCGCGGCTCCATGTAGTTGCTGACGAGGCGGTTGTTGAGGACGCTTATCTTCGTCACGTGCGCCGCTTTCGCGAACGCCTCGTTGGTCCGCGCCTCGTCGCCGAGCTTGTATTCGAACGCCTTGTCGGGTGAGGTCGCGGTGTCGGCTATCGCCTCCTCCGCCTCGTACTCGATCTCGATCAGTTCGGCGGCGTCCTGCGCCTGCGCGCGGGTCTCGGCGACGACGAAGGCAACCGCATCGCCGACATGCTCGACCCGGTCGCGGCAGAGAATCGGAATGTCGCGCGTCGGGGCCTTCGTGCCGTCCGGCTGCGGCATCATCAGCGTGGACCTGAGGTCGCCGAGGTGCGCGAGATCAGCGCCCGTCAGGACGAGATGAACACCGTCCGCCTCCCGCGCGGCCTCGGTCGAGGTGATGGTGAACGTGCCCTTGGCGATGGGCGAGCGCAGCACGTAGCCGTGCAGCATGCCTTCCTGGCGAATGTCGTCGGTGTAGCGTCCCTTCCCCGTGATGAAAGAGCTGTCCTCGAGACGCAGGACAGACGCACCTATCCCGAACTTGGGCGTCATGACGGTCATTGATTTTCCTCCCTCGGGGCCGCATCTGGCGCCCGGTGCAATTGTATACACTCGTTCCAGTTTTGCCGAGCGCCAGTATCATGTAAAGACCGAATGCAGATTTTGACGCGGCTTTGCGTGGCCGCGATACGAAGGAAAGTTCAGGGTTATGCGTCAGGACACGGGCAAGGTATTCCGGATCGAAGACTATCGGCCGACGGAGTACTTCATACCGCAGACCAGGTTGCTCTTCGTCCTGTCGCCGCAAGAAACGATCGTCACCGCCGAGCTGGAGATCGAACGCCGGGACGGCACCGCCCCCGGCACGCCGCTAGAGCTCGACGGCGACGAGCTTGAGTGCCTCGGCGTCGAGATCAACGGCGTCGCCGCCGCTGATGGCTCCTATGAAGCCACGGTCGACAAGCTGACCCTCCACAACCCGCCGCAGGACAAGAGCTTCCGCCTGAAGGTCGTCACGAAGCTCAACCCGTCGCGCAACAGCGAACTGATGGGTCTCTACGTATCGAAGGGGGTCTATTGCACCCAGTGCGAGCCGGAAGGTTTCCGCCGCATCACCTACTTCATCGACCGGCCGGACATGCTCTCGGTTTACACGGTCCGCATCGAGGGGGATCAGACGGCTGCTCCCCTGCTGCTTTCCAATGGCAACATGGTCGAGAGCGGCCAGCTCGACGGCGGTCGCCACTTCGCCGTCTGGCACGACCCGTTCCCGAAGCCGTCCTACCTCTTCGCGCTCGTTGCGGGTGACCTCGCCGGGCTGAAGGACGAATTCATCACCGCATCCGGGCGCAAGGTCGCGCTCGGCATCTATGTCGAGCATGGCAAGGAGTCGCGCGCGGCCTATGCGATGGACGCGCTCAAGCGCTCGATAAAGTGGGACGAGGAGGTGTTCGGGCTCGAATATGACCTCGATGTCTTCAACATCGTTGCCGTCAGCGACTTCAACATGGGCGCGATGGAAAACAAGGGCCTCAACATCTTCAACGACAAGTATGTACTTGCCGACGAGGCCACCGCGACCGACGCCGACTTCGCCAATATCGAGGCAATCATCGCCCACGAATACTTCCACAACTGGACAGGCAACCGCATCACCTGCCGCGACTGGTTCCAGCTGTGCCTGAAGGAGGGCCTGACCGTCTTCCGCGATCACGAATTCTCGGCTGACCAACGCTCGCGCGCCGTCAAGCGAATTGCCGAAGTACGGACGCTTCGCGCCCACCAGTTCCCGGAGGACCAGGGGCCGCTCGCGCACCCGGTGCGCCCGCGCCGCTACCGCGAGATCAACAACTTCTACACCTCGACTGTCTACGAGAAGGGATCCGAGGTGGTGCGGATGATCCGCACGATTCTCGGCGCGGAAAAATTCCGCGAGGGCATGAGCCTCTACATCAAGCGGCATGACGGCGATGCCGCCACGATCGAGGACTTCCTCAAGGCATTCGAGGACGCCTCCGGTGTCGACCTCTCGCAGTTCGCGCTCTGGTACCACCAGGCCGGCACGCCGAACCTGACGATCTCCACCGCCTACGACCAGCAGGCAAAGACCTACACGCTGGAGATCGAGCAGTCGGTGCCGCCGACGCCCTCGGAAAGCCGCAAGCGGCCGATGCACATTCCGCTTGCCTTCGGGCTGGTCGGCCCCGAGGGCGAAGACCTGCAGCCGACGGCTGTCGACGGCGCCACGGTTTCGAACGGCGTCATCCACGTCAAGAAGCGCCGGCACACCGTCCGCTTCGAGGGCATTCCGACGCGCCCTGCCCTGTCGCTCAACCGCAGCTTCTCGGCCCCGGTGACGATCTCGATCGAGCAGCGGCCCGACGATCTCCTGTTCCTCGCCCGCAAGGACAGCGACCTGTTCTCGCGCTGGCAGGCGCTCAACACGCTGTTCACCGATGCGCTGGTGCAGGGCTTCAAGGCGGTGCGCGGCCAGAAGCAGCCGCAGTTCGGCGAAGGCCTGGTCCGTGCTGCGGGCGAGATTGCTGTGGACGATACGCTCGAGCCGGCCTTCCGCGCCCTGGCGCTGACCCTGCCAGCCGAAGCCGACATTGCCCGAGAGATCGGCTCCAACATCGATCCCGATGCGATCTTCGTGGCGCGCGAGGCGCTGATGCAGACGATCGCCACGGCTAACGTCGATGGCTTTGCGGAGATCTACAACTCGTTTGCCGAGAGCGGCCCGTTCCGCCCCGACGCCGAGAGCGCCGGCCGCAGGGCGCTGCGCAACACGTTGCTCGACTACCTGTCCGTCGCTGCCGACAGTGCAGAACAGGCAGCAAGCCAGTTCGCTGCTGCGACCAATATGACCGACAAGTCGGCAGCGCTCGCGATCCTCGCGCACCGCTTCCCAAACGACGAGCGGACGGCAGAGGCACTGGCGAAGTTCGAGGCCGAGTTCGGCTCCGATCCGCTGGTCATGGACAAGTGGTACCAGATCCAAGCGACGATCCCCGGCTCCGGCGCCGTGGAGCGCGTCAAGTCGCTGATGGAGCACAAGGGCTTTGCCCTTTCCAACCCCAACCGCGTGCGCGCGCTGGTGGGCTCCTTTTCGACGCTCAACCAGACCGGCTTCCATCAGGAAGACGGCTCAGGCTACCGCTTCTTCGCCGAGACGGTGCTGAAGATCGAGAAGGGCAATCCGCAGCTTGCGGCACGTCTTGCAACGGCCATGCGATCCTGGCGCTCGCTCGAGCCGGTGCGCCGCGAGGCTGCCCGTGAGGCCCTGGTCGCCATGGCAGCGCCGAAGGACCTCTCCACGGACCTTCGCGACATCGTCGAGCGGACGCTCGCCTGACCGAAGTTACGGTTAACGAATCGTAACTTTTTTGCCCTGTCCCCACTGGACAGGGCGAATCACCTCTGATTCCTTAATGACGATTCGGATGTGCGGCGTTGCCGGATCATCAGGTGCAATTGGGGAGCCACATCGATGGCAAACGCGGACGCGTGGAGCGCGCCCGATGGGGATTTTCATGCGCGTCAATCGGCGGCGCAGACGGCCAGCCGGTCGATCTCGTGCCGTGCGCGCATGCTTGCTGCCCCTGCCTATCAGCGGCTGCTGGCGCTGGAGCCCTATTTGCGCCGTATCGTCCCGATTCTGATCATTGTCTTCCTGGTCGTCATCGCCGGCACCCGCACGCTTGCGCTGCTCGCGCAGCGTGACGACGTCGAGCGCACCGCGCGCGGCATGCTGACGCTCGCCACCGCGCAGATGACCGAGTCGATGGAAGCGCAGCAGCTGCGCAGCGAAGGTGCGTTCCCTGATCCGCAGCCGCTTCTTGAAGAGATCGCCGCCCAGGGCGCGCTGACTTCCAGCCACGTGCTGCTCGTCACCGACGCAAGCTTTGCCGTGCGCGCCGCCTCGCCGGCGGGAAGCGCGTGGATTGGCAAGCCGCTCGACGGCTTCATCCATGGGGGCCAGCCGCTGTTCCTGTTCGGCACCCGCGCCGGCGTAATGGAAGTCCAGGTCGACGGACAGCCATGGTTTGCGGCAATGGGAATCAGCGAGGACCGCAAGTTTGCGACCGTCGCGATGATTTCGCAGTCGGCGGTGTTCGCCGACTGGCGCCGCAACGCGACGCTGAACGTTACGCTCTACGTCATCACCGCCGTCGTGCTGCTGGTCGTGCTCTATGCCTATTTCGGCCAGGCTGCGCGGGCGCAGGCCGCCGACCGCCTCTATCTCGAGGCGCATGAGCGCGTGGACCTTGCGCTGGTGCGCGGCCGATGCGGTCTGTGGGACTGGGACATGGTGCGCGGCAAGATGTACTGGTCGCGCTCGATGTACGAGATGCTGGGCTATGAGCCCACCGAGGCGATGCTGTCGTTCGGCGTCGTCGCCGAGATCATTCATCCCGACGACGTCGACCTGTTCGATCTCGCCAACAAGATCGTCGCTGGCGAAATCGACCAGATCGACCAGGTCTTCCGCATGCGCCATGCCGACGGCCAGTGGATGTGGATCCGCGCCAAGGCGCAGGTGAAGGACCCCGAGGCGCCGGAAATGCACCTCGTCGGCATCGCCGTCGACATTTCCGAGCAGCAGCGGCTTGCCCAGCGCTCGGAAACGGCCGACCTGCGGCTGCGCACCGCAATCGAGAGCATTTCGGAATCCTTCGTCCTGTGGGATGCGTTCGACTGCCTGGTGATGTGCAACTCCAAGTACAAGCAGGATTACGGGCTTTCCGACCACGACGTCATTCCGGGCACGCCACGCGTCGAGATCGAGAAGAAGATGATGGCGCTCGCCTATGAGCGCAGGCTGGCAAGCCCGAATGGCCCGCACAGCGGCGCCACCTACGAGCGTCAACTCGCCGACGGGCGCTGGCTGCAGGTCAACGAGCTGCGCACGCGCGACGGCGGCATGGTGTCGATCGGCGCGGACATCACCCAGCTCAAGCAGCAGCAGGAGAAGCTGACCGACAGCGAGCGGCGCCTGATGGCGACGATCCACGACCTGTCGCTGGCGCGCCGCGCCGAGGGCGAGCGCACTGCCGAACTCGTCGAGCTGAACCGCAAGTACATGAAGGAAACCGAGCGCGCCGAAGCCGCGAACCGAGCGAAATCTGAATTCCTCGCCAATATGAGCCATGAGCTGCGTACGCCGCTCAACGCCATCATCGGCTTCTCGGAGATGATGCAGCAGGCCTATTTCGGCCCGCTCGGCTCGGAGAAATACGTGGAGTATGTCGCTGACATCCACTCTTCCGGCCTCTACCTCCTTGGCGTCATCAACGACATCCTCGACATGTCGAAGATCGAAGCTGGCCAGTTCTCGATCGACCGCGAGCGGATCGACCTGCACCCGCTGATCCTCGAGACGGTGCGCGTCGTGGCGCTGCAGGCGGCGGAGAAGTCGATCACGCTGTCGACCCAGATCGACGAGGGGCTGGTGCTGCATGCCGACCGCCGCGCGATCAAGCAGATCGTCATCAACCTTCTCTCCAACGCGGTGAAGTTCACCGGCCACGGCGGCAAGGTGACGATGCGCGCCCGCAAGGCCGGCGGCGCGATCACCCTCAGCATCGAGGACAATGGCTGCGGCATTCCGAAGGACGCGCTCAAGAAGCTCGGCCGTCCGTTCGAGCAGGTACAGAACCAGTTCTCGAAGAACCACACCGGCTCGGGCCTTGGTCTTGCCATTTCGCGCTCGCTTGCCGAACTGCATGGCGGCGCGTTGAAGATCCGTTCGACCGAGAATGTCGGCACCATCGTCTCGGTGCGCATTCCGATCCGCCCCGTGAAGGTGGCGCCGAAGAAGGCCGCCTGAGCAGCCCCTTCCCAAATCAGGCTGAAAGCAGCTTCTTGAACGCGTCGGACACGGTGGCTGCCGTGTCCTTGATGTGCGCCTGGAGAACGTCAATGCTTGGCAGGTCTGTGCTGCGCAGAAGCAGGTCGGCAACGCCCGGCGGCACGTCGTCCGGTTCGAGTGGACCGGTCAGGCATAGCCGCACGATCTGCGTCAGTGACAGGTAAAGCTCGTAGGCGCGCACGAGATCGTCGCGCGTCTTGGGACTGCAGAACTCCGGCGTCAGCCGCGCCAGCGCATCTCCGGTCGAGGTAGGCGGCCACTCGCCCGGCTCGATGTTGCCGGTAAGCCGCGCGCACTGGGCGGTGAACTCAAGATCGATCTGGCCACCTGAAATCAGCTTCAAATCCCAGATGTTGCGGGGCGGCTTTTCCTGCGCGATCGTCGCGCGCATCTCGCGCGCGTCCTTGAAGATTTTCTTCGGCTCGCGGTCGAGCGCGATGATCTGCGCCACCTCCTCATCGGCCTCCTTGCAGAGGCTTTCGTCGCCTGCAATCGCGCGGCCGCGCGTCAGCGCCATGTGCTCCCAGGTCCATGCCTCGGTGCGCTGGTATTTGCGGAAGGCATCGATATGGGTGGCCACGGGCCCCTTGTTGCCGGAGGGGCGCAGACGGAGATCGAGCTCATAAAGCACGCCCTCGGCCGTCGGCGCGGAAACAGCTGCGATCAGGCGCTGGGTGAGACGCGCATAGTAGTGTGAAGGGGCAAGGCCCTTCTCCCCGTCGGATTCGTCGGCGTCCGGGTCGTGATCGTAGAGCAGGATGAGGTCGACGTCGGAGCCGGCTGTCAGCTCCCGGCTGCCGAGCTTGCCCATTCCGAGAATCGCGACGCGTCCGCCTGGCACGCGGCCATGGCGGATGGCAAACTCTTCCTGCACGGCGGCTAGCGCCGCGCCTATCGTCAGATCGGCAAGGTCAGAAAACGCCTTGCCGGCGCGCACGGCATCGATCGCGCCTTTCATCAGGCGCACGCCGATCAGGAATTGCTGCTCGGCCGCAAAGATGCGCAGGCGGTCGAGCTTTTCCTCGTGCAGCTCCGCGCCCTGTAGGAACGCGTCGAGCCGCGCGGAGAGGTAGGCCTTGTTCGGCAGCTCCGACAGCAGCGCCGGGTCGAGCAGCCCGTCGAAGACGTGCGGGCGGCGGGTGATGATCGCGGCAAGCCGCGGCGCCGCGCCCATGATGGTGGCAAGCAGGTCGAGCAGCGCGGGATTGGACTGGAGCAGCGAGAACAGCTGGATGCCCGCGGGAAGCCCCGCCAGAAACTCATCGAAGCGCAGTAGCGCCTCGTCGGCGCGCCTGGTGCGGCCGAAGGTTTCGAGCAGTGCTGGCGTCAACTCCGTCAAACGCTCGCGCGCCTCCGACGATTGCGTCGCGCGGTAGCGCCCAAAGTGCCACGTCCGGATCACGCGGCAGATGTCGCTCGGCCGGGAGAAGCCGAGTTCCGAAAGCGTCTGCAGGGTCGAGGGGTCATCTACGTCGCCGGTGAAGACGAGGTTGCCGACGCCGCGCGACAGCTGCGGCGCCGTCTCGAACAGGGCTGCATAGTGGCTCTCGACCAGCAGCAGCGACTTGCGGAAGGATGCCGAGAATTCCTCGGCACTGGCAAAGCCAACCATACGTGCAATGCGCTCCAGCCCCTCGTCGTCCTCGGGCAAATTGTGGGTCTGCTCGTCGGCGACCATCTGGATGGCGTGCTCGACGTCGCGCAGGAACCAGTACTGGGCCGTCAGCGCATCGCGCGCGTCGGGCGTGATCCAGCCGCGCTCGGCCAGCACCTTCAGCATCTCGATTGTCTCCCGGCCGCGCAGTTCCGGGAAACGCCCGCCCGCGATTAGCTGCTGTGTCTGCACGAAGAATTCGATCTCTCGGATGCCGCCACGACCAAGCTTGACGTTGTGACCTTTCACGGCCACCTCGCCGTGGCCCTTGTGGGCATGGATCTGGCGCTTGATCGAATGAACGTCCGCGATCGCCGCAAAGTCCATGTACTTGCGCCAGACATAGGGCGTCAGTTCCTTGAGGAAGGCATTACCCGCCTCGATGTCACCGGCGACCGGGCGCGCCTTGATCATCGCCGCGCGCTCCCAGTTCTGGCCCCTGCCCTCATAGTAGATCAGCGCAGCCTCGACCGGGATTGCTAGCGGCGTCGAGCCGGGGTCGGGGCGGAGGCGCAGGTCGGTGCGGAAAACATAGCCGTGCTCGGTGCGGTCCTGGAGGATGCGCACCAGCCGCCGCGTCAGGCGCACGAAAGTATCGGCCGCCTCGTAAGGTTCCGGCACCGCCGGGGCGAACGGATCGAAGAAGATGATGAGGTCGATGTCGGAGGAAAAGTTCAGCTCACGCGCGCCGAGCTTACCCATGCCCAGCACGATCCAGCCGGATTTTTCCGCCGGCTTCGCCAGATCAACGAGCTTCAGCTTGCCCGTCCGATTGGCTTCGAGGAGCAGGAAGTCTATGGCGGTCGCGACGCAGGCGTCCGCGAGATCGCTGAGGCGGCGGACGGTAACGGAGGCGTCGGCCGCGCCGGCAAGGTCGGCAAGCGCGATCAGGAAATGCGCCTCACCCTTGGCTTCGCGCAGCTCCTTCATCAGCAGAGATTCGCTCTGCCCCTGGCGGGTGCCGAGGGCGCGGATCTGCTCGTTGATCTCCTTCAGCCGCTGGGAAAGAGGCGTAGAGAAGAGGTTCTCCAGCGCCGCGAGGTAGCGACGGGCGCAGCCTTTAAGAAAGGGAGAGAGATCGAAGGCCGCGCCGAGGAAGGCCGCCAGCGGCGACTTGCCATGCAGCAGCGCCGCGGTCTTCCCGTAGCCGCCCTCCCTGGCGGCGTCAGCCAAGTCGCTCAGGCCTTCCGCTGCCGCCTTCGCATCCAGCGGTTCCAGATGAATGACCGTAGTTCCGAACCAGGTCTCGCCGTTCTCAGCCTTGCTCATCTTTGTGCGAATCCTCCCGGAAGATCATCCGCACGGATAGTCCGGGGTTTCGCCCTGCCAATTCAAGCCTCCCGTGATGAAATTCCATCACGGCCTTGGCGAGGCTAAGGCCGAGGCCAGATCCCGGCTGCGAGCGGCTCCGCTCGAGACGCACGAAGCGCTCCGTCGCGCGGTCGCGATCCTCGTCCGGAATGCCCGGGCCGTTGTCGGCGACTTCGATGACGTAGCCGTCATCCTCGCGGCCAAGCGAGACCTGCACCTTCGGTGCCTCGCCAGAGCCCGCCGAGTACTTGATTGCATTGTCGACGATGTTGGACAGCGCCTGCGCGACCAGCTCGCGGTTGGCGGTGATGCTCGCCTCGCCCGCGATCGAGGCCTCGATGGTCACACCCATCTCTTCTGCAACTGGCTCGTAGAGCTCCACGACGTCGGCAACGGTTTGTTGGAGGTCGACGGTTGTAGTCTGCTCTGACGATTGGCCAGCCTCGAGACGCGAGATCATCAGGATCGCGTTGAAGGTGCGGATAAGCTGGTCCGACTCGCGGATGGTCGCCTCCAGCGCCTCGCGGTAGTCGGCGTCCCGGGGATCGCCCGCAAGTGCTGCCTCGGCGCGGTTGCGCAGGCGCGTGAGCGGCGTCTTGAGGTCGTGGGCAATGTTGTCGGAGACCTGCTTGAGGCCATCGTTCAGCCGGGCGATGCGCGCCAGCATAACGTTGAGGTTCTGCGACAGGCGGTCGAACTCATCGCCGGTGCCACTCACCGGCAGGCGTTCAGACAGGTCGCCCGCCATGATCCGCCGGCTCGCCTCCGAGACGGTATCGATGCGGCGCAGCGCCCGGCGGCCGACGAAGAACCAGATCACGGCGGCACCAATCCCCATCATGCCGAAGGCGAGGATCAGCGAACGGTTGACGATGTCGCGAACGATCTGCGGCTCGCCGAGGTCGCGGCCGACGAGCAGGATCATCTGGTTGGGAAGGCGCAGCACCAGCGCGACGGCCTGGTGGCCGCTGAACTCCGCCTGTTCTTCGCCCTCTTCGGTCGTCGCCGCACTCCTGTCGCCATAGCGCCGATATGCGAAGGGGCGTCCGGTCCAGCCGTCGCCCTCGAGCACGCCCGGCTCAATGCTCTCGACGTTTCCAGACAGAATACGCCCGTTCGGATCTGCCAGCAGGTAGAGATTGGCGCCGGGCTGACGCGAGCGGACCTCAACGAAGCGCACCAGCGCCGGCAGGCTGCCGCGCTGGTAGGCTCGCGACAACACCTCCATCTCCTCGGCGATAGTCTCCTGCGTCTGGGCGGTCAGCATGCTCACCGACAGCGACGACATGTAGAAGACCAGCACTGCCGCGCAGAGCGCGAACAGCACCATGAACATCGCAGTGAGGCGTGCCGCCGTCGTGCGCAGGACCGCGGGCAGCATCATCCGGCCTTCAGCATGTAGCCGGCGCCGCGGATGGTGTGGAGGACGGGCGTTTCGTACCCCTTCTCGATCTTCGAGCGCAGCCGCGAGACGTGTACGTCGATGACGTTGGTCTGCGGGTCGAAATGATAGTCCCAGACGTTTTCGAGCAGCATGGTACGGGTCACCACCTGCCCGGCATGGCGCATCAGATATTCGAGCAGACGAAACTCGCGCGGCTGCAGCGGGATCTCCTTGCCAGCACGCTTGACGGTGTGAGAGAGCCGGTCGAGCTCAAGGTCGCCGACGCGGTAGACGGTCTCGACCTCGCGCGGACTGCCGCGGCGCTCCAGCACTTCGACGCGGGCAAGCAGCTCACTGAAGGCATAGGGCTTGGTGAGGTAATCGTCGCCGCCGGCGCGGAGGCCGGTGACCCGGTCGTCGACCTCGCCCAGCGCCGAGAGGATCAGCACCGGCGTTGTAATGCCGCTGGTACGCAGCCCTGAAATCACGGAAAGGCCGTCGCGGCGCGGCAGCATGCGGTCGACGACGAGAACGTCGTAGTCGCCGTCCAGCGCCAGCTGGTAGCCGCTGTCGCCGTCGAAGGTGACATGCGCGTTGTGGCCCGCTTCGCCGAGAGCCTTCTGCAGGTACTCCGCGGCTTCGCGGTCATCTTCAATGACAAGAATCTTCATGGGCGCGACTATACGCGAAAAAGGAAGGAGGCGACGGCCCTGAGACCGTCGCCTTGTTCATACCGCGATCAGCCGATCGGCAGCGGCACGAAGTGGTTGTTGTTGTCGCGGGAGACCTGCAGCAGGACCGCCTTGCGGCCCGCCTTCGAGGCTTCCTCGACAGCCTTGCCGATATCCTCGCCGCTCGTCACCAGGTTCGAGTTCACCGCGACGATCACGTCGCCGACCTGGATGTCGCGCTCCTCAGCAGGGCTGCCCGGCTCGACTTCGGTTACGACCACGCCCTTGCCATCATCGGCCGGGGCCACGGTTATGCCGAGGTCAGCGAGAGCGGTGTCGGCGGTCGCCTTGCCGCTCGACGGCGCCTCAGCCTTGGCGGTGTCGGTCGGCAGTTCGCCGAGCTTGACCTTCAGCTTCTCTTCCTTGCCGCCACGCCACAGGGTGACCTCGACCTCCTCGCCCGGGGCGAAGCTGCCGATGGTACGAGCAAGTTCTCGCGGGTTGGCGACGTCGCGCCCATTGACGGAGGTGATGACGTCACCCGCCTTGATGCCGGCGGCAAGGCCCGGGCCATTCGCCTGCGGTTCGGTCACAAGCGCGCCCTTCGGCTTCTCGAGGCCGATCGACTCGGCAATCTCGTCGGTCACCGGCTGGATCTGGACGCCCAGCCAGCCACGGGTCACCGCGCCATTCTCGATCAGGTTCTTGACGACGTGGTTCGCGGTCGAGGCCGGGATGGCGAAGGCGATGCCGACATTGCCGCCCGACGGCGAGAAGATCGCTGTGTTGACGCCGACGACTTCGCCATTGAGGTTGAAGGCCGGGCCACCGGAATTGCCGCGGTTCACCGCAGCGTCGATCTGGATGAAGTCGTCATACAGCGTCGCGCCAATGTCACGCCCGCGGGCTGAAACGATACCTGCCGTCACGGTGCCACCAAGGCCGAACGGGTTACCGACGGCGACGACCCAGTCACCAACGCGAACCTTCGAGTCGTCGGCAAAGGCGACATAGGTGAAGGTCTTGTCCGCCTCGACTTTCAGTACGGCAAGGTCGGTGCGCGGGTCAGTGCCGACCAGCTTCGCATCAAACTCCTCGCCGTCATCGGTAACGATGACGAAGTCCGAGCCGCCCTCGACGACGTGGTTGTTGGTGACGAGGTAGCCGTCACCGGAAATGAAGAAGCCGGAACCCTGCGCAACCGGGCGCGAACGCTCCTTCCCCGGGCGCTCCGGACGTGCGCGCTGGCGCGGATTGCCGAACTCGCGCTCGCCCCGGAATTCACGGAAGAAGCGGTACAGCGGATGATCACGCGGCAGGTCCTCAAAGCCCGGCATGCCGAACGAGAAGCCGTTGCGGCGATCGCTTGCCGGATCAACCTTTGCCTGGACCCGGACGCTCACGACGGCCGGCTTGACGCGCTCGACAACATCGGCAAAGCCCGCGCTCTGCTGGACGCCCTCGACCTTGACCGCCTCTGCATAGGAAGGCAGAGCCCCGGAGGTGACGGCGCCGAAACCGATCGCGCTGGCGATGGCAACCGAAGCCGCAGCAGCGAGCCAGCGGTTACGTGCCTTAGAAACAGTCTGGTTCTGAGTCATCTCGCATTTCCCTGGTGATACCGTGGATGCGCCATCGCACCCTTGGCCTCTGAGATAGGCGAGCCAACCTTACAGCGCCATTTCCGGCGCATGAAACTTTTGTAATCTTCAGGAGCGGGAGGTGTCGTCCCCGCCTAGGATTTCGCGGAGCTTCTGCTCCTCCTCGGGCGTGAGCGCGGCTGAGGCCGGCTTCGCAACTCGCTTGCGGCCGCGCACGAACAGGAACGTGCCGCCGATGACCAGCAGCACGACGGGAGTGGCCCACAGGATGGCGTTGCGAGCGCTTACACGCGGCTGCAACAGCACGAACTCGCCGTAGCGCGAGACGACATAGTCGATGACCTCTTCGTCGGTCGCACCGGCGACCAGACGCTCGCGAACAAGAACGCGGAGGTCGCGGGCGAGCTCGGCATCCGAGTCGTCGATCGACTGGTTCTGGCAGACCATGCAGCGCAGCCCCGCCGACAGCTTTCGCGCACGCTGCTCGAGCACCGGGTCATCCAGCACTTCCGACGGCTGTACCGCCAGCGCCGGCATGGCGAGCGAAAACAGCAGAATCAGCGATGCAGCGAGCTTCCTCATTCCGCAGCAACCCCTGCCGGAACAGCCTTCGTCTTGCGGCGTGCCGGCGCGCCCACGCGCAGGCGCCGGTCAAGCAGCGAAATCACGCCGCCGGCCATCATCACGACACCGCCGAGCCAGATCAGCAGCACCAGCGGCTTCCACCACACGCGCACGACCAGCCCGCCATCGGGCGCTACGTCGCCGAGCGAAACGTAGAGCTGGCTGAAACCGCGTGTGGCAATGCCGGCTTCCGTTGTCGGCATCTGGCGAGCAGTGTAGACGCGCTTCGACGAAATGATCTCGCCCTTCGGACGCCCCGCCGCGTCGAAATAGGTGAATCGAGCACGATCCTCCGTGAAGTTCGGGCCACGGTAGGGCGCGATGTCCTCGAACTTGAGCGCGTAGCCGGCAACGGGGAGCGTGTCGCCCGGACGCATCACCGTGACTTCTTCGACGTCGAGCGAGGTAACGGTCGCGATGCCGAGCACCGTGACGCCAAGACCGAAATGCGCCAGCGCCGTGCCGAACACGGAGCGCGGCAGGCCGCGGAAACGGCGCCAAGCGACCGACCCTGACACGCCGCCGACGCCGGCCTTCAGCGCCAGGTCCGTCATCGCGCCCAGCATCAGCCAGGCCGCAAGGCCCATGCCAAAGGCCGCGAGCACTCCGGTGCCATCGACGAAGAAGTAGCCGATCAGCATCACCAGCAACGCGCCGCCGAAGGCGAAGAACAGGCGCTGCGCCACCGCATAGAGATCGCCGCGCTTCCAGGCGAGCAGCGGGCCGAACGGAACGGCGAGCAGCAGCGGCACCGCAAGCGGGATGAAGGTAAGGTTGAAGAAGGGCGCTCCGACCGAAATCTTCTCACCCGACACCGCTTCGACCAGCATCGGGTAGAGCGTGCCGAGCAGCACGGTTGCCGTCGCGGTGGTCAGGAACAGGTTGTTGAGGACGAGCGAGCCCTCGCGTGAAATCGGGTGGAACAGGCCGCCCGCCGTCAGCGACGAAGCGCGCACGGCAAACAGCGCGAGGGAGCCGCCGATGAACAGGATCAGCAGCACGAGGATGAATACGCCGCGCGCCGGATCGGTCGCGAATGCGTGCACCGAGGTCAACACACCCGAGCGGACAAGGAACGTACCCATCAGCGACAGCGAGAAGGTGAGGATTGCCAGCAGCAGCGTCCAGATCTTCAGCGCCGAGCGCTTTTCCATGACGATCGCTGAGTGCAGCAAAGCCGTTCCGGACAGCCAGGGCATGAATGAAGCGTTCTCGACCGGGTCCCAGAACCACCAGCCGCCCCAGCCGAGTTCGTAATAGGCCCAGTAGGAGCCCATTGCGATACCGCCGGTCAGGAAGATCCACGCGGCCAGCGTCCACGGGCGCACCCAGCGCGCCCACGCCGCATCGATGCGGCCCTCGATAAGGGCGGCAGCGGCGAAGGAGAAGCAGACCGAGAAGCCAACATAGCCGAGGTAGAGCATCGGCGGGTGAACCGCGAGCCCGATGTCCTGCAGCACGGGATTGAGGTCGCGGCCCTCCATCGGCGCCGGCGTTAATCGCGCAAACGGGTTCGACGTCGCCAGGATGAACAGCAGAAAGGCGGCTCCGACCAGCCCCTGAATGGAAAGCACGTTGGCGCGCAGCGTGTCGGGCAGGTTGCGGCCGAACATGGCGACCAGCGCGCCGAAGAAGGTGAGGATGAAGACCCAGAGGATCATCGAACCCTCATGGTTTCCCCATACGCCCGTTACCTTGTAGAGCATCGGCTTTGCCGAGTGGGAGTTCTCCCACACGTTCAAAACCGAGAAGTCGGACTGGACGTATGCGGTAATCAGGGTCGCGAAGGACAGCGCGACGAGCGCAAAGCCCACCAGCGTCACCGGGCTCGCAACCGCCATCAGCCTTGCATCGCCCAGGCGCGTCCCCGCAAGCGGCACCGCGAACTGGACGAGAGCCAGGGTGAAGGCCAGGACCAGCGAGAAATGTCCGATCTCGGCGATCACTGCGTTGCCTCTTCGCCGTCAGAGGACTCGGCGTGCTGCCACATGCCGTTCTGCTTCAGCTTGTCCGCAACTTCCGGGGGCATGTAGGTTTCGTCGTGCTTCGCCAGCACGCTGTCGGCAACGAAGATGCCGTCCGGCCGCATCTCGCCTTCGGTGACAACGCCCTGACCCTCGCGGAAAAGGTCAGGCAGGATGCCGTTATAGGCGACGCGGACCGAGTGCGACTGGTCGGTGACCGAGAACTGGATCTCGGTTCCTCCGCCGCGCACGACCGAGCCTTCCTCAACGAGGCCGCCGAGACGGATGCGCTGCCCGGCCTCAGGCGCGGCAGCCTTCAGGTCGATGGGCGTATAGAAGTACGACGTTTTCTGGCCGAGAGCATAGAGCGTCAGTCCCGAGGCAAGGCCCAGGAACAGCATCGCCCCGCCAATCACCGAAAGCCGCTTCTGCTTGCGCGTCATTGCCATCGTCTATTCCTTCGCACTCAAGCCGCGTTCCGCGGCAAAGGCGGACAGTTCATTGCCGGCTTCGCTATCGGCGCCCAGCGCCTCAAGTCCTCGCGCGAGCGCATCCTTCGCCTGCTCCACCCGACCGAGCACGACATAGGAGTGAATGAGCCGCTGCCAGCCGGCCGGATCCTGCGGCTGCTCGCGCAGTCGCTGGTCGAGGCCTGCCACCATATTCTCGATCATCTCGGACTGTGCGTTGTCCGAAGTCAAATTGCCGTCATCACCATTGGTTGATGCGAGCGCCTGGTTGATCGCTCCGCGCCACGGCGAATCTGCCGGCAGGTCGGCAAGCAGCTCACGCAGCGCCTTCTGGGCGTCCTCGACCCGGCCTTCCTGCGAAAGCGCGGCCGCCAGCGCAAACCGCGCCTTCGGGTTGCCGGGCTCAAGCTGCAGCGCACGCTCATAGGCCTGGCGAGCATCGGCAACGATGACGCCACCGGCCTCCGCCGTCAGCGCATCAGCCAGCCCGATTTCACGCGCGGCGTTCTGTCCGCTGATGGAGATGGCGCTGCGCCAGGCGGTCACCGAATCCTGGAAACGACCAACGCGGTAGTAGATCGGCGCAAGCACCTCCCAGCCGCGGGCATCCTGCGGATTCGCGACAAGATGCTTTTCAGCGCGAGCAATCAGCTCCTCGATGCTGCTCTCGGACGGATCCTTAGACAGGCGCGCTTCAAGCGGCTGGCTCGGGAGATCGGGCGAGCCGGTGACGGAATAGACGCCCCAGCTTGCGAGTGGCACCATCAGCACGGCGCAGGTGGCGATCACCTTGCCGATTTGGCTGCTTGTGGCAGCCTTCTGCTTCTCGCCTGAAATCTTGAGGATTCGGCGCCCAATTTCGGCGCGTGCTTCCGCAGCCTCCTGCGGATCGATCACGCCGCGCTCGACGTCTCGTTCAAGCTCCGCCAGTTGGTCCTGGTAGACCGTCAGGTCGTGGTCAGCGTCCGCGCCAGCGGACGCGCGCCCGCTCATCGCCGGCAGCAACACGGCAAGGCACGCGGCAATGGTAAGGAGGGCTGCGAAAATCCAGAAAGCCATGGCCGTCAGATAGCGGTTGGTTTCCCCGATGCCAATGACGGCTCAGTGCGGCTTTTTGGCGATCTCGCTACGCGAGAATCGTCCAGCTGCCGTCGGGATTGCGACATGCAGTGCCGCGCGTCGAACGCACCGCGGGGCCCGCATAAACCGTATGCGTGTACTGGCGGCAATCCTGCGACCCCACCCTATACGGCGACCCGGCAACGACTTCACCCCGGCTTCCACCAGGGCGTCCCCACGACACTGACTGACCGGCGGGCATGTATTCGAGCGCGCGATACTCCGCTTCCAGAGCGCGCCGGCGCTCGCGGCTGTCGAGCTGGACGCCCGGCGTGCGGGCGATCAGGCCTCCTGCCATCGCCTCAACGATGGCCGTCGAAACCGGTCGCGAACTTCCTGCAAATGCCCTTTCCGCCAGACTTGCCGTTGGGCTGCCCGTCGTGGAACAGGCCGACAACAGCGCTACAAGAACCACCACCGCCGCAATCGAATGGTTCATTACCAAGATGCCTTTCCAATCAGTCCTGCGTCTCCCCCGCCGACCGACGCTTCATTAAGGCAGAGTTTGGCGCATCCATGGCAAAACGGCAACGTAACGTCACTGTTGTGCACGTTTAAGGGTTACCGATGCACGCAGGCCACCCCAGGGTGACCGAGAAAGCACGATCTCGCCACCGTACTCCTTGACGAGATCGGCAACGATCGAGAGCCCGAGGCCAGTCCCCGGCTTCGTCTCATCCAGCCTTCGCCCGCGCACGAGCGCGTCGCGGCGGCTTTCCTCAGGAATTCCGTGGCCATCATCATCGACGATCAGCCGGAAGGTGCGCTGGCCGGCCTCGCCCGGCCCTGCCCCGATCGTGACTGCGACCTGCTCTCGACCCCACTTCATCGCGTTCTCGAGCAGGTTGCCGGCAATCTCCTCAAGGTCCTCACGTTCGCCGGCAAAGATGAACTCATCGTCCGGCGCGTCCAGCGAAAGGTCGATGCGCGGATTGAGCCTGGCCATCACCCGCACCATACGCTCGATGACCTGCCTCACCGGCGTGCGGAAGACGATGGTGTCGCGCTGCGCGGCCATTCGCGCCCGCTGCAGATAATGCTCCACCTGCTGCTGCATGGCGCCTGCCTGCTCGGCGATCAGCTGGCCCTTTTTGCCGCCGATCGCCCGCGCCTCGTTTGTCAGCACCGCGAGCGGCGTCTTCAGGGAATGTGCGAGATTGCCCACCTGCGTGCGCGAGCGCTCAACGATGCGGCGGTTGTTGTCGATCAGCGCATTGGTCTCGTCCGCAAGCGGCGCGATCTCGGCCGGGAAGGCTCCGTCGAGCCGGTGCGCCTGCCCCGCGCGAATCTCCGCCAGCGCCTTTCGCACCCGCCGCAGCGGGTTGAGACCTATCAGGATCGCGATCGCGTTGATCGCGATCATGCCAAGGCCGAAGACCAGCAGCGACAGGTGAAGCTGCCGCTCGAAGCTGGCGATGTCTTCTTCCAGCTCGGTACGATTTCCCATCACCCTGAAGCGGGCGATGCTGTTCTCGCCCGCCAGCACGAACTCGCTTTCAAAGACCTCTATGGTCTCGCCATCGAGACCGTCAGCGAGATAGCCGCGCTGGTATTCGCTGTTGAACGGGAATTCGTCGGTCGGCGGCGACGGGAGGTCTCCGGTCAGCGACAGCGATTGAAGCCTGCCCTTCACGTCCTCCGAGACAGGCTCGACCGACCAGTACCAGCCCGAGTTCGGAATGGTGAACCGCAGGTCGCCGAGGTTGGGCGAGCCGGAGAGCCTGCCATCGGCATCAACGCCGACGGAGCTGATGAGGTTGAACAGGTGCGCGGTCAGCAGGCTTTCGAAGCCGCGCTCGCTCGCCTGCCTGAACAGGGTGGAGATGATGGTTGCAATGACAACAAGCGCCAGCACAGCCCACACCGTCGAGAAGGCGACGACGCGAAATGCGAGGTACCGGAAAGGCTTCTTAAGGATCGGAAGGACGGACGCCAGCACCGGTCGCGCCGTTCAGCCGTGATGGACGCGGGCGCTTCTCACTCCGGCGTCCCCCGCATGCGGTAGCCGAGCCCGCGAACCGTTTCGATCAGGTCGACGCCCATCTTCTTGCGCAAGCGGCCGACGAACACCTCGATGGTGTTCGAGTCGCGGTCGAAATCCTGGTCGTAAAGGTGCTCGACCAGCTCAGTGCGCGACACCACCTGGTCCATGTGGTGCATCAGATAGGCGAGCAGGCGAAACTCGTGCGAGGTCAGCTTCAGCGTCACGCCATCGATGGAGGCCTTTGACGACTTGGTGTCGAGCCGAAGCGGTCCGCAAATCAGCTCCGAAGAGGCGTGCCCCGCCGCGCGGCGGATCAGCGCGCGCACGCGCGCCAGCACTTCCTCGATATGGAATGGCTTGGTGACGTAGTCGTCTGCGCCCGCGTCGATGCCGGCGACCTTGTCGCTCCAGCGGTCGCGCGCGGTCAGGATCAGCACCGGCATCTTGCGCCCGTCCCGACGCCAGCGCTCCAACACGCTGATGCCGTCCATCTGCGGCAAGCCGATATCGAGCACCACCGCGTCGTAGGGCTCGGTGTCGCCCAGAAAGTGCCCCTCCTCGCCGTCAAATGCCCGGTCCACGACATACCCGGCATCGATGAGCGCTTCGGAAACCTGACGGTTCAGATCCTTGTCGTCCTCGACCACGAGTATGCGCATTGGGTGTCCTGTGGGTTGGCGTCGGGGGTGATTATGTCTGGAAATTCACGGCAGGCAACGTGACGCTCTAGCCGGCGGGAACCACGATTTCCTCGCGGCGCGGCCGCTGGCCGTCCCGCGCAGGCAACAGCACGACGATGACGCAGACCTGCTGCCCACCTCTCACGTCCGGCGTGGCGCGCGCCAGCTGTCCGCCCATCTGCGCGGCGTAGCGCTGGCCGACATCGTGGCAGGAGCCCGCCTGCGCGACCTCATAGGCGTCGGATGCCGCCTGAACCGGTGCCTCAGGCACCAGCAGGGCCGAGGCCAGAAGTCCCGCGACAAGAACTTGAGAGATGGTGCGGAGCGTTTTCATGCCTCGGTTCTATCGTAGTATGCCTGAACGCGGAATGAACAATAACCGCCGCACGCTAACCGATCCTTGCGCGTGCAGCCAGCCTGCCAACCAGTGCAACGAGCGCGGCGACGGCTACCACTGCCTGCACGATACCGTCGACCAGCTCCGTCATTTCTGCATCATCAAAGGTAAACCCAAACAACGCCGCGATCGAGGCAACAATAACTACTAGTGATGCCCACACCGTTCGCGACAGATACCACGGCTTTACCTCTTCCATTTAGCTCTCCTCATCTTAAGTGAGCATTACGCGGCACCGCGCCGGAACGCCGGCACCGACGGACGAACTGACTTGGCGAACGGTGACTTCAACCTCGCAAGGCCGATCCGGAAAATCCGCCAGCGCCAATTCCTCTGGATAAGTCCACGAAGGCGTCGCGACCTCCACCACGCGCCGCGCCTCGCCCTCCTCGCCCGCCAGCTCAATCCGGTACTTTTCGCTCTCCTCGCCGAGCGGAATATCCTCGGCCAGCCAGGCATCAGCATCGATCCGCCCGCGCCGGATCCAGCTGATCGCGACGCTGCCGTCGTCCTGCTCCACCGCCTTCAGATGCACCGGCGACAGCGGCAGGCGCGCCCGCATGCCGCCTGCCTGCTGTGCCGAAACGAAGTTTCGCGTACCGGGCGTCTGGCCGGCCGGCCCCACGCGCCAATTGAGCACCAGGCCGCACTGTTCCGGCGTGAGCCCCGCGCTCACCACCGCGCTGTTGAGCAGCACAAACGCCGCACCAGCCTCATTTCCGGTCCGCATTGCGTCTTCAGTGCCAAGCTGCGCCCGCAGCAGCTTTGTCAGCCGCCAGATGCTTGGCGCGATTTCCTCTGCGGCGGCAAACTGCAGCACTTCCCATTCGCCGCTCTCTGACCGCAGGGCCGCGACATTCGCGCCATTCAGCAGGCTCGCCATGCTGACGCTGGCGAGTTCGCCGCCGAACAGCTTCACCGTCAGCGAGCCGGCAAGATCCATCCTGGCCCGAGGTCCGGGTTCCAGCGGCTCGACGAGTTCGCCCATCGTCGCCCTCGTTTCGACTGCGGTCATAAACTGGAACGAGCTCTGCTCCGGCGAGGCATAGACCGCCTGCTGCCGCCAGGGATCGGCGAATGCAGCAATCCTGAACTGCTTTTCGAAATCGGCGGTGCCGGGCAGCATCGGCAGGTCGAGAAGCATGACATGCGGCGCCCCCGCGAATGCCGGCGGGCGGTAATTGCTGTCGCCGAAGCCGAGCCCTTGCGGCGTAGGAACACGCCGGCTCACCCGGCGCGCAACCACCTTGCAGCTCCAGCCCTGCTCGACCTCCGTCACGAGGTAGTCGTAGCCCGCCTCATCAGCATCCAGCCGCACGACGGCGCCGACCTCGATTGCGGTCGCATTCGCCGGCACCGCAAAGCCGATCGTATCTCGCGCAACATGGCGACGCTCGAGCCAGTCGCTGATCAGTGCCGCAGCGCCTTCACGATGAATGCTGCCGGGAAGCGACAGCCGCTCGATTGAAGCCTCATGCGCCCCCGGCCGCACGACCCGCACAACGGCTGCCTGATACTCCGCAAAAGGTTCGATGAAGCTCACCTCGGCCGCGTCGTTCAGGTCGCGCTGCGGCATGCGCGTCCGCTCCAGCGTGGCGCCGCCTTCCTCCACGACGAGCTCCGCGACGGGAAAGACCTGCTGCGCAGCATCTTCCGACGAGAACCGCAGCCGTCCGTCCTCTTCCCTAGCCACCACACCGAAGAGCTGCGCAAAGGGCTCCAGCGCTGCCCGCGCGGTATCGGGCGCATCTGTCAGGTAGCCATAGAGACTTCCGGCCACCAGCTTCGTGTCGGCCGCCGGCAGCCCGTGACCCTTCAGGATCGCCTCGACCAGATCAGCGCCGAGCACCCCGCACAGCCTGCCGTTGAGCCAGTGGCCGGCGCTCCAGTTCTCGCCATCGGCCCAGATCTCGTCATGCAGGGGAAAAGCCGGGAACGGCCGCGCGTCCCATGCCCACACGCTGATACGCACCCTGTCGACCATCCGCCCGCCATAGACTGGCGAAACCGGATTCTTCGCTTCGTCGAAGTACGGGCTCTCCGGGTCCCAGTGCTGATAGTGCGCCTGCAGGAACCTGGCCGGCGCCTCGTCCGCTCGCCCGCCGTTCGAAAAATACGGGATCGCGTTCTCCGACGATTTTCTGTCCGGAAACACGTTTGGCTGGTTGGGGCCCTTATCGACCGCCGGGCAACCAAGCTCCGTGAACCAGATCGGCTTCGAACGCGGCAGCCATGCAGTCGGCTCAGCCGCCTCGACCCCACCGATCCGGTTGAAGTGCTGGTTCTCCCACCACGAGACCAGGTCCTTGTAGCGGAAGACCCACGGCTTGCCATAGGCGCCGTCGGTGATCGGCGAGCGCTCCCGCGCCTCGCGGGCCTCCGCGCTTGCATAGTACCAGTCAAAGCCCTCGCCGGCGCTCACCTGGCTGCGCAAACCGTCAATGTCGTAAGGCAGGCGGAATCCGTCCGGGTTCCCGCCGTCGATGTCTTCGTCGCGCCAGTCGGCGAGCGGCATGTAGTTGTCGATCCCGACCGCATCGACCGCCGGATGCGCCCACAGCTCGTCGAGGTGAAAGAACACATCGCCAGAACCGTCCGGCGGCTGGTGCCCAAAATATTCGGTCCAGTCGGCGCCGTAGGTGATCTTTGTGCCGCTGCCCAGAACGCTGCGGACATCGGCGGCCAACTCGCACAGCGCCTCGACGAACGGGAATTGGTTGTCTGCGTCGCGCAGCGTCGTCAGCCCGCGCAACTCGGAGCCGATGAGGAAAGTGTCGACGCCGCCTGCTAGCTCAGCCAGCCCTGCGTAGTGCAGCACCAGCCGGCGAAAGCCCCAGTCGTCCTCGTCGCCTGAGAACGCGATCGCGCCTTCCTCGACAGCGAAGTCCGCTACATCCGCGCTGCCGCAGAACGCGGCCACATCGTCCCGAATTTCTGCAGACTTGTCCGGCGATCCCTCGCTTCCCGGCGCCGGGATGCAGCTGATGCGCCCGCGCCACGGGAAAGGTGCTTGCTCGTCCGCGCCGTGGGGATCAGGCAACCCGTTGCCGGAGGGGACATCCATCATCAGGAACGGGTAGAGCGCAACGCGCAATCCCCGGCGCCTGATTTCCTGGATGCAGCGGACGACTGAAGCATCCGACGGTGTGCCGCCATAGCACGCGACGCCGTCAACGTAGCTCACCTGCTCCGCCTCCTCGCGCACCTGACCACACACGCGCCAGGGCTCCGAAAACTCGAGCGCCGTGTTCTGCGTCACCTTGGGCCTGATCCTGCAGTGCCCCGCGCGCAAATCGTCGCCGAACCAAGTGACGACGATGGCGATCTCCTCGAGGTTCGGGCACAGCGCCTGCAGCTCGTCAAGCGAAGCAATGAGGTCCGTCGGCCCATGCAGGACATTGCGGTTGACGTAGATGGTCACGCCTGGACTCGGCGTATGGGTCACCGGTTCCGGATCGAGCCCGTACTCCGTCGCACCCGGCAGCAGCGCGACCGATCTGATCTGCCCGTTAAGCTCCCCCACCGGCCGCATCACCTCGAACTGAAACTGCGGGATGCGGTTGCCGAAGTCGCCGAGCGGAAAATGATCGAACACGACATAGGCCGTGCCGCGATAGGCCGGTGCCTTGCCGTCCTGCTTCGCCGCAATCAGCGGATCAGGAAGCTGGTCCTCTGACCCGATGTAGACGCGGACGTTGAACTCTTCGAGATCGAGTTCACGCCCATCCGCCCAGATGCGGCGCACACCCGCGATCTCGCCCTCGCACAGCGCAAAGGCGAAGTTACCGAAGTAGGCGTAGGTGGTCGTGGTGACCCGCGGCCCCGCTTTGCCGCCTTGGCGTTCGACGGTTTTCGTCTCCTGGAACCTGGTCGCCCAGATCAGGTTGCCGCCAACGCGCATCGTCCCGTAGACGCGCGGGATCGGCTGGCCTTCCTCGGCAAGGAACGGGCGCGGCGCCCCCAGCCGTGGGCCTTCGATACGGCGATGCCCCTGCAAGAGCGTCTGATCGATGGCGTAGCCCGCCATCGCGCCGGCGGCCGAGCCGATCGCGCTGCCGATAGGCCCAAAGATGCCGCCGAGAAACGCCCCGGCTGCCTGGAGTATAATTGTCGCCATGGCTGGCCCGCTCAGCTCGTCTTGTCAGGAAAGGCGAAGACGCCGGCGATCCGCCGCCGCCACTGCGGCACGAGCGGCGAGATCATCACCGCATGCCCCTCATAGGCGTGTAGGAACGCGTTCTCGCTCACGAGAATGCCGACGTGCTTGGCTGCATGCTGCGGACGCCAGCGGAAGACCAGCAGATGGCCCGGCAGAGCATCCCCGATCGGCTTCTCGACTGCATGGCGTCGCGCCGCCTCCAGCAGCCTGTCGCGGCCACCCAATTCAGCCCAGTCCGGCGAATAGGCGCCGGCCTCTTCCGGCTCCGTGCCGTAGACGTTCCGCCAGATGCCGCGCACCAGCCCGAGGCAGTCGCAGCCGACGCCCTTTCGCGAGCCCTGGTGGCGATAAGGGGTTCCCACCCAGCTCATCGCCTCGGCGAGGATTTTTTCGCGAATGTCCCCGCTCATTCGACCAGCGCGCCGCCGTCGAACACCATTCCGTCGGCCACGTAGCGGTAAGCAGCGTCGTTGCCGGGAAGATGCGGAAAACCGCGGAAATTCAGGCCATTGCTGTATTTTTCGCGGCAGGATTTGAAGCTCTTGTCGCAGCCGGCAATGATCGTGAAGGTCGCGCCCACTTCCGGCTGCGGGTCGGCAGCCGAGACAGCGAGGAAAACCTTCCCGCCGCGCACCGCGTGATCCAGCACCGCGAAGCAGCGCCCGGCCAGCGGCCCGCTCGTCCAGCTGATCTCCCCGAGACTGAACCAGCCGGGCGTGTAGTCGCCCAACCCGATCGCCTCGAACTTGCCCGCCCCGGCAATCGCCACCACAACTCCCTCGCCCTTCACCGCCGGATCGTCGGTAACGACCTTGCACCGCCCATCGCCTAATTGCGCATCGCACTGGCGCCGCAGCACGCGCCCGTTCGGTTTGTCGAGGCTCGCGGTCAGGCTCTCGAGCTCGGCGACGAACTGTCCGTCGCGCCGCTCGATCCGCCCGATCGTTGAGGTCCGCATCCGCGCGAACTGGCTCGTGTCCATCCAGTTGACGAGGAAGGTCTCAACCTTCGCCCCGTCATAGAGGCCGGCAAGAATATCGGCCTCGACGAGGACGTCTGACGACAGCGCGCCCTCGACGTCGGCGGTATCCACCGCCATCCCGAGCGAGGTCCGCACCTCGCTCTGCGAGAAGCCGCTTTGCGGCTCGAAGGTCCTGCCACCGACCGTCAGCTTCCGGTCGTGGTCGGTGAATCCGAGCGTCGTGCCGTCACGCCGTGTCACCAACCAACAATGGCAGAGCGTGGTGCAGTCCTGCGCCAGATGCGCGGCGAACTCTTCGGAATATCCCGTCATGGCAAAAGGATCTCCACGATCGGGATCGACGGGATCTGTCCGGCGCTGAAAGCGGTCAGGCTGATCTCGATGCGATCAGCGTCGAAACGCGCCGGCACATCGAACTCGTACCCGGCCGAGACCTCTTTCCCGTCGCCGGGCGTTGCGCCCTCGGCGAAGGTGATCATGCCTGTCGTCGCATCGACCTCGAACTCCTCGCCCTCGGTGGCAACCTCGCCGCCCACCGCCACCAGCACAGTCTCCGCCACCGGCTTGCGGATCTGGCGGGCGTAGGCATCTTCACCCTCGCCGTACCACTTCACCAGCTGGAACGTTGCGGTCTCGCCGTCGCCGGTTCCGATGAACTGATCGAAGGCCGACGGTTGCGCATCGGGCGGGCACGACTTCATGTCGAATGGATCGCGGAAGCGGAATCCGTGCAGTGACCCGCGCCTCGCCTCGAAGAAGGCGACGATCTCGTAGAGGTCGGCGAGCGAGCGAACGCCCGTCCCCGCATCAAAGCGCCGGCGCGATTGCGCAAACCTCAGGTTCCGCTTTTCGCGGCCGGACGTCAGCGCGACGATCTCGTTGCGTCTTTCCGGCCCGCCGGTCGCGCCAAAGGACACGTCCTCCGGAAACCGGACCTCGTGGAAACTCTGCATCGATTGCTCCGATTTCAGAGGGTGCGCGTCCCGCGTGTCACCGCCCGCGCCAGCATGCCTGTCACCTGCGCCTCCGACTTGCGGAACGAGGCCGCATCCGGGGTCGAAACGTTGAAGACGACGTTCACCGTCCCGCCGCCGCCACCCGAATTCGCGACGCCGAGACGACCCCGCCACTTGCAAACGGCACAACGCCGCCCTTCGCGAAGGGAAGCGCCTTGCCGATCCCGCCGAACATGGTCGAAAACAGGCCGGAGGCGAGGTTCGACAGCGGCTGCAGCCCCTGGCTCAGCGCCATGCCCGCGAGGTTCATGCCGATCTTGCGCAGCATGTCGTCGAGCGACTTGCCGCTCACCACCGCGTCCTTCAGCGCGCCGGTCAGCTGCCGGCCAAAGCTCTGTGAGAGCTTTTCGAGATTGCCGATTGCATCCGCGAACGGCTGCGTGTCAGCCTCGATGCTGATCTCCAGCCTTTCCCGCTCTGCCATGTCTGTCGCCTCGTGGTTGGTCCGGGAACATCCGCATCAGTTCAGCCAGCGCGGCCCGCGTCGGCGGCGTCTGGTCGCCGCGCAGGAAGCGCAGGGCGTGCGCAAGTTCCCTCGGCGTCATTGTCCAGAAGTCGCGCGGCGGCAGCCGCAACAGGCCCAGCCCCAACGCGATGACATCGTCCCAGGGAAACCGGCGCGCACTGCCTGTTGCGGCGTTCAGGGGCCCGGCGACGCCGCAGCCTCAGCCGCGCCGAACGTGACCTGCAGCAATTCGGCGACAATCGCCGCCGCTCCCGTCGCGCCGCCCTCGATCTTCATCGCCGCCACGTCGCTCGCCTGCACAGGTAAGCCCGCACCGCGCAGCCCGGCAGCGATCACCTCCATCAGGTCTCGCGCCGAGAGTTTCCCGCTCGAAAACCTTTCGGCCAGCGCCGTCAGATCGCTCGCCGCAAAGGCGTTCTCCAGTTCCGCCAGCGAGCCCAGCGTCAGGCACAGCGTGCATTCGCGCCCGTCGATGACTGCGGAAATTTCCCCGCGCCGCCGGTTCGCACTCATGTCTGAGCCTCGAAGGAAATGACGCCTGCCGACTCCAGCGCGATCTCGAAGGCCACCTCGCCATCGTGGTTGCCGGTATATTCCAGCGCCGTGATCTGGAACGGACCGGACACCGTGCCGAAGTCCGGGATCACCAGTTGCCAGGTCGAGATCGTGCCGCCGAAGAACCGGCTACGAATAAGCCCGTCAGACGTTGCGTCCTTGAAGATGCCGGACGCGCTTAGTGACGCGCGCTGAACGCCAGCGCCACCCAAAAGCTCACGCCAGCGCCCGGTCGAATCCGCGTCGGTGATGTCCACCGCCTCGCTGTTGAACGCCAGCCGCTTGCTGCGCAGGCCGGCCACCGTCACGTAGCTCTCGCCATTGGCGAGCTTCAATAGAAGATCCTTGCCCTTCTGTGCTGCCACAGCGAGCCTCCTTACCCTCTGATGGTGTGATGGAGTGACCTGAAAGGTTAGCCGATCGGTTCGGTCACCGCCCTGAACCGCAGGATACCGTGATAGATCGCGAGGTCTTCGTCGTAGCGGACTTCCTCGAACTCGCGCCGCAGGTTCACGAGCCGGTGGCCATCGAGCTCAAGGTCAGCGTCATGCAGCGCGGCCTTGACACCATCGAGCATCGCCAGCGTCTCGCTCTTTCCCATCTCCTTCGACCAGGCGTGCACGGTGAACAGGTGCTCCGACCCGTCCTCCGTGCTGGTGCTCCAGTCGAAACCGGTCGTGCGGCCGAAGGTAAAGTAGGGGAAGGTGACATTGGCCGGTGCGTGGTCGTAGACCCGCACCTCGCCCAGCAGCGCCGTGAGCGCCAGGTCGGAGGTGACCCTGGCAAAGATCCCCCTCTGCAACTCGATTGCCGCTGCCGTCATGTTTCAGTCTTTCCCACCCTCGCGCGCTCCTCGCGATTCTCCCGCGCGCGTATCTCAGCGTATCCCGTCTCGATCTCGTCCGCCATCTGGTGCATATGCGACCGCAGCGCGCGAATGAGATCCTCAACCGTCATTCGGACTGCGACCTTCATCGTCCGATCTCCCTCGTCCGGCAAACCAGATAGCGACCCGTCTCGTCCGGATCGTGCACGGTCAGGATCTCCAGGATCCGGCTGCCGTGCTTCAGCCGCATGCCGCTCGCAGCGTCCTCGCGGTAGCGGATCGTCACCCGATGGGTCACCGTCTCCAGTGTCTGGTCGCCGCCGAACCTGCTCGTCGCCGCAACCGGTTCGATCCGTGCGAAGAAGGTGGCGACTTCCGTCCAGCTTGCATGATGCCCGCCGGCGCCATCCGGTGTGAGGCTTGCCGCCTCGAGGATGACTTCATGGCGGAACGCGCCGGGATCGATGAACTCCGTGCGCATCCTACAGCCTCCGCGCACGCCACGGTGCGATCAGCCGCTCATATCCTGCCGGATACGAGACCGGCTGGTCCTTCGGCGAAAGATGCGCGCGGAACTCGTACCAGTGCACAACAAGCTGCAGGATCGCGCGCTGGATGAGGTCAGGCACGTCCGTCCCCGCCTCACCGAAACCTGCCTTGAAGTCGATCTCGTAGCCGTTCGCCGCTTTCCTAGGGTCCGGCAGCGTCCTGAAATGCAACCGCGCCGGGCGCGCATGCGCGTCGAGCCGATAGCTCGCCGGATCGACCGTCTCACCCTCGCCATCCTCGCCGAACATCGTGATCGTTACGATCTCGCGCACCGGGTGACGGCGCAGCAGCACCCGCCCCAGCGGCGGCAGCACATCGAGCGCCAACCGCCACTGCTGGTCGATCAGCGCCAAGCCGCATGACGCCTCCACCTCCTCGCGCGCTGCTCGGATCAGTCCGGAGATCAGATCGTCCTCGCTGTCGTGGCTGATGCGCAGCATCTGCTTCGCCTCGGCGAGCGTCACCGGCTCGGCCTCGGGCGCAACCGTTCGATAGAGGGTCATCGGCACCTCGAAACTGATGGAATGAAAACGGCCCCGGCAAGGGGCAACCGGGGCCGTCGGCGAAGGGCCGGCTCGTGCCAGCCACGCTTCGCCTTATTCGTCCGCGTCGCCGAACTTCAGCAGCTTGATCGCGTCAAAGTCCTGCACGCCGCCGCCGACGCGCTTGGTCGTGTAGAACAGCACGTACGGCTTGGCGGAGTACGGGTCGCGCAGCACGCGCACGCCGGTGCGGTCGACGATCAGGTAACCGCGCTTGAAGTCGCCGAAAGCAATCGGGGTCGAGCCCGCCGCGACATCGGGCATGTCCTCGGCTTCGACCAGCGGGAAGCCCATCAGCATGGCCCGCCCGCCGGCCGTTGCCGGCGGCTGCCAGAGATAGTTGCCGTCCGAGTCCTTCATCTTGCGGATCAGCGCCTAGGTCTTGCGGTTCATCACCCAGTGCGCGTTCTGCCGGTAGCCCGCCTTCAGCGAATAGATCAGGTCGAGCAGCTTGTCGGACGGACTGGTAGTCGGGAACGCGCCGTCGACACCGGTGTCGACATAGCCGATCTCACCCCAGCTGCGCGACGCGTCCGCCTCCTGGTCATAAGCCAGAAAACCCTTCGGCTGGTTGGAACCTGTGCCGTTGATGAAGGCGGCACCTTCCTTCTCGGCGAATGCGGTCTCCACTTCGCTGACGATCCACTGGTCGAGATCGACCACGGCATCCTCGAGCAGCGACGGCGTCGCGGCCGGCATCGCATAGAGCTCCGCCGTCGGGAACTGCAGCTGGTCGAGCACCGGCGAGTCCGTCTTCGTTCGCGAGGCAGTCTCCGCCGCCCAGTTCGCCACCGGTCCCGTCACTGTGAACGGCTTGCGCAGCACCGGCCCCGACACCTGCTGTACCGAGGCAATGGATCGGATCGGCGAGATCTCGGCCAGCCTGCGACCGATCTCTGCCTCCACATTCTGCGGCACCAGATAGCCGCCATCGGCGTTGGAGCCATAGGACATGTCCTTGGTCTCGATCGCCCGCAGCTTCTGCTCCTCGCCCGAGCGCACGTAGCGCTCGAACGCCTCCTTGTGCTCGAGGTCGACGATGCTGTCTCCATCGCGGCCGAGCGCCGGACGGGCCCGCTTCAGCGCGATTTCGTCGAGCGCGCGCTTCTGCCGGTCGAGTGCCTCGGAGATACGATCCACCTTTTCGACGGTCAGCACGTCGGCGCTCTTGCGCTGTTCGACCTCCCGCAGCCGCTTGTCGTTTTCCTCGCGAAATGCCGCGAAGGTCGCCATGAACTCGTCAAAGCCGTCGGCGAGCGCGGCAAGGTCGGCCGAGCCGGACTTCGTCTCCGGCGCAACCTGGTCAGGATTCGTCATGTCCGCTTTCCTTGTTTGAGATGATGCGTGTTGCCCGGCGGATGCGCTCCGCAAGGCGGGCTTCGGTGAAGCGCGTGGCATCCCGCTCACGCACCAGTGCAGAAAAGCCGCGCGTGATGACCGCACGGGCTTCTGCGCGCGTCAGCTTCACGTCCCGCGTCAGCCAACGCTCGAACTCGCGAATGGAAGGTAGCCGCCCCATGGCGCGCTTGACGCTTTCAACGCGGGCCTCGGGCAGCATGGGAAAAGTCACGATCGAGATTTCCCAGAGGTCCGCCTCCAGGATTCGGCGCACGCCGGAGCTCGCATCCTTGCGCGAGCGCACCGTGCGGAAACCGATCGACAGCCCGTCGAGCGCTCCGCTGCGCATCAGCTCGCGCACTTCGCGCGGCCGGCCGACGCCGTTCGTCAGCCGGCCGCGCACGAACAGTCCGCGCTCGTCCTCGCGAACTTCGATCCACGTGCCGATCGGCTCGTTGGGATCGTGCTGGTAGAGCATCCGTATCCCGCCAGCGCCGCGCCTGGCGAGCGAGCGCGCAAACGCGCCCCGCTCGACCACGTCGCGGGCGAGGTCGGCCTTGCCGAACAGGCTCGCATAGCCGGTAAAGGTCCCGTCGACGTCGACGCCGAAGGTGGTATCGGCGACCTTGCGTTCGTAGCGAAGTGCAGGATGCTCATTCATCGCCCTGCTCCTTGCGAACAGCGCGCTTGGCACGGAAGAAGCGGACGAGCAGCCCAAGTGACCACCAGGCGCACAGGCTCGCCGCGGCCGAGCCCATCAGCACCAGCTCGTAAGGGCCCAGCTTGTCGTCGATGCCGAGTTCGGTCGCGATCTTCAGCCCCACCGTTCCGCCAAAGACGAGGCCGCTGGCGACGCCGATGCCGAGCCGGATTGCTGCTTCGCGGCGGGTGACCGGCAAGAGATACGCCAGCGAGATCGCAGACCCCGCGGCCGCTCCGCCGGCTCTGGCCGTCCATAGCAAGACCGTATCGTTCATGATGATATCCTCAGCTGCGCGGGCCATAGCCCACCGCCTCCCGCTTTTCGTCGTCCGTCAGGAAATCTGCCGCGCCGATCCGCGACCACAGCGCCTCGCGCTCCAGCGCAAGGCCGTCGATCTGGTCAGCGTCGAAGGAAAGCCGCAGGCTGCTGCCGAAGCTCGGCACAAGGAAGGCCGACAGTTCCGCCGCCGTCCGCGCCACGAGCGGCAGCACGGTCATGCGGTAGAAGGCACGGTTCGCTTCCTGATAGTTAGCGTAGGTGTTGTCTCCCGGAATGCCGAGGATCATCGGTGGCACGCCGAAGGCGAGCGCGATCTCGCGGCTCGCGCCGTTCTTGGCCTCGACGAAGTCCATGTCCTTCGGCGTCAGGCCCATCGCCTTCCAGTCGAGCCCGCCCTCGAGCAGCATCGGACGTCCGGCGCGCGCGGCACCCGTGTAGCCTTCCTCAAGCTCGCTCTTCAGCCGCTCATATTGTTCCTCGGTGAGGTTGCCCCCGTCCTTCGGCGCATAAACCAGTGCGCCGGACGGCCTTGCCGAGTTGTCCAGCAATGCCTTGTTCCAGCGCCCCGCCGCATTCTGGATGTCGAGCGCCATCAGCGCCGCCTGCAGCGGCGGGAAACCGTAGAGGTCGTCGAGCGGGTGGAAGAGCCGCAGGTGCAGCGCGGACCCCTCGCGCTCGCTGCCGAGCAGAATCCGGCGCTTCTTCTCTCCCTGCCGCTGTTCGAGCGCCACGGGCCAGCCGCTCGCATCGGTGACGACCGACACATGGTCAGGCCGCAAGAGATGCAGTTCGCGCGTCTCGCCAGCTTCGACCAGCTCGACATAGGCGTTGCCGGACATCAGCAGGTGCCCGTACAGCACCTCCATGAAGCTCGCTCCCGAGCAGCGCGGGTTCGGCCGCGCCAGAAGTTCCAGCAGCGGATGCTCGCTCACCTCGCTTTGCTGTTCATAGAGCAGCCACGGCACCGATGCTGCCGCCTCGGCAATCAGCCGCACGCAGCGGTGCACCGTCGGGTTGCGCATGAACCCTTCGCGCGCCAGCGTCGCATAATCGCGCCGGGTCCAGGCGGCATCTCCCTGCGCATGCAGCGCGACGAAGCCATAGACGCCGTCGCCCTTGCGCTCGACCTTCGGCCGAGCCCATGGCCAGTTCCAACCCATTGTCGAGATCCGTTAGCTGAAGTTTCTGACACGCGGCCGGCCGGAACCGCCCAGCAGCAATTCGCTCAGCGCCCAGACGAGCGCGTCCACCCGGTCGGGCGACCGGCCGCCAGAAAGCCCGTCGGGCCCGAAATCCCACATCTCGTCCTCGAGTTCGGGAAAGCGCCGCGCATGCACCACGCGGCCCTGCGCATACAGCGCCGCGACCGGCTCTGCGCGCAGCCACTTGCCGCGGCTTGCCCGCGCTTCCCTGACCGGCACCGTGGCGTCCACCGTCCGCAGCACCGCCGTCACCATGTCCCCCCTTGGTTCACTTCGGCGACGATCGCATCGGCTTCGTACTGGTGAAACAGCGCCACTGCTCTGCCTGCCCAGTCCTGCGGCCGGGCCGCGTTCAGCGTTGCGTCCTGCTGCACCACCGCGATTCCCTCGTCATCCACGCCAGCGACGATGATCCCGCAGGCGTCGGAGCTCTTCCGCGAAGACGCCGGCGGGTCGACGGCAACCACGATGCGCCGCAACTCGCCATGCTGCCCATGCGTCTGTTCCAGCAAGTCCCGCGTCCACAGCGCGTCCTGCCGGTCATCGATCAGTTCGCCGTCGAGCTCCTGCCGCCCGAGTCGCGAGCCGGCATATTGCGCCTCGATCGCCTCGATGAACCCTGACGCCAGGTTCTCCTCGTTCTCCCGCGTTCGCATCTGGGTCAGATAGAATTTCGGATCGCTCAGCAGCCGCTTCACCAGCGGCACCGGCTTCGGCGTCGTCGTCACGATCTGCCGCGGCATCGGCCCGAGCCGCAGGCCGAACTGCAGCATGTCGAAGCATTCGACCGCGTTCTTCCACTTGGCGACCTCATCGCACCATGCCGCTTCGAACTGCGGCCCGCGCAGGCTCTCCGGATCTTCCGAAGAGAACGCCTGCGCCACCGCCCCGCTGTCCCACAGCAGCCTGCGCCGCGTCGGCTCGCAGCGTGGCCGGTCGCGGCGCGAGATCGTCGCGATCCCGGACGGCCCCTCGATCATCACCTCGCGCACGTCTCCCAGCGTCTCGGCTACCAGCGCGATCCGGCCATACCTGACATCCCTTGGTGTGAAAGGCGGCAGCCCGCGCACCAACGCGCTCACCCATTCCGCCCCCAGCCGGGTCTTGCCCGACCCGCGTCCGCCCATCACCAGCCAGTTCGGCTTTTCTGCCCCCGGCCGGTACTGTGCCCCGCGCGCGCTGCCTGCCCACTCATGGGCCAGCGTCACGATCTGCTGCGGGCTGTACTCCTTCTCCAACCATTCTCTCAGCGAGATATCGGGCCAGCTCCACGATCTTCCGGTCGAGCCGGTCGAGAAGGTCTGCGACGTTGGCATCGCTCGTTATCTGCCTTTCGCGCGCCTCGTCGTCATCGCGCGTCGTCTCGAAAATCCTGAGGAGCGTCTTCACGCTGGTTGAGAGGTCCGAGACCGCCTTGTCCGCGCCCGGCTCATCTTCGGCGGGATTGAGCTCGATGCGCTCGGCCTTCTCCAGCAACCGGTCGCGCAGCCTGGCGATCCGCTCGCTGCGGCTCAGCCCCTGCGCCACGCCCGAAACCCGCCAGCGCTCCCGTCGCGCGGTACGCTCGAGCGTCGCCGTGCTGACGCCGCAGGCCTGCGCCATGCGCTCGAACGTCAGCGGCGCGCCTTCCATCAAGGCACGCCGGGCCGCCCACGCGGCATTTGCCCCATGGCTCATTCCTGTTCCCGAAATCTGGAAAATCCGTCGCGAAAGAAACCAGCGACCCGCTGGAAGGTGCCTCACCGGCACACGTTTCCGACCATAGCCAAACGCTACCAAAGCACCGTCACGGTGTCAAGAATATATTCCTATATCTTTTCACATTTTCTGACACGCTCTTCGCGCCGCTTGCCGCCTGCCGGGAAATCGGCAACAACAATCGATGGTTGATCCTTCAACGGGCGCGTAGGGCACGGCCTTCGAAGGTTTCGTTGCGTGGGCGCGATCTGGATGAATAATCCTCAGAAGGAAAAGAAGCCGGCCTCGCGATTGGCAACGAAACTGCTCGCGTTCGACGCGTGGCTCGACTCGTCCCTCTACGAAGCCGGCTTTAAGGCTGGCGAAGCCTGGGAAAACATCACGATCTTCTTCCGCCGCTTCCGCGTCTCGGGCTGGAAGCGCGCCTTCTTCGAACTCGGCAGCGAAGGCTTTACGCTTGGCACGCTCGGCTGCATCGTCATGCTGGCGCTTGCGCTGCCTGCCTTCGAGGAGACCGCGAAGGACTGGCGCAGCCAGGGCGACTTCGCCGTCACCTTCCTCGACCGCCACGGCAACGAGATCGGCCAGCGCGGCATCATCCAGCGTGATTCCGTCCCGGTCGACGAGCTGCCCGACCATCTCATCAAGGCGGTGCTCGCCACCGAGGACCGCCGCTTCTTCGACCATTTCGGCATAGATTTCATCGGCCTCTTCCGCGCCCTGTCCGAGAACGTGCGCGCGAACTCCGTCGTCCAGGGAGGTTCCACGCTGACGCAGCAGCTGGCAAAAAACCTCTTCCTGACCAACGAGCGTTCGATGGAGCGCAAGATCAAGGAAGCCTTCCTTGCGCTCTGGCTTGAGTGGAACCTGACCAAGAAGGAAATTCTGCAGCTCTATCTCGATCGCGCCTATCTCGGCGGCGGCACCTTCGGCATCGCGGCTGCGGCCGATTTCTACTTCGACAAGAGCGTCAAGGAACTGACTCTCGCCGAGGCAGCGATGATCGCCGGCCTGTTCAAGGCGCCGGGCAACTACGCCCCGCACATCAACCTGCCGGCCGCACGCGGCCGCGCCAATGTCGTGCTGTCGAACATGGTCGATTCCGGCTTCATGACCGAGGGCCAGGTGCTGCACGCACGGCTGCATCCAGCCACCGCCGTCGACCGCGGCGACCGCGACAGCCCGGATTATTTCCTCGACTGGGCCTTCGAGGAGGTGAAACGGGTCGCGCCGAAGAACAGCCCGCGCTCGCTCGTCGCGCGCACCACCATCGACATGAACATCCAGAAGGCGGCGGAGGAATCGCTCGAATTCCACCTGCGCCAGTACGGCAAGTCCTACCGCTTCGCCGAAGGCGCCGTCGTCGTCATCGAGAACAACGGCGCGGTGCGCGCGGTCGTCGGCGGCAGCGACTATGCGCGCAGCCAGTTCAACCGCGCCACCAAGGCGCTGCGCCAGACCGGTTCGTCCTTCAAGCCCTATGTCTATACGGCGGCGATCGAAGCCGGCTTCACCCCGCAGTCGATCGTCTCCGACGCGCCGATCAGCTGGGCGGGCTGGTCGCCGCGCAACTACAGCCGCGGCTTTGCCGGCCGCGTCACCCTCGCCGACGCGCTCATCCGCTCGCTCAACACCGTTCCGGTGCGTCTCGCCAAGGAGCATCTGACGATCCCCGTCATTACCCAGAAGGCGAAGGACATGGGCGTCGAGAGCGAGCTCAATGGCCACCGCACGATGGTGCTCGGTACGTCCGGCATGACGGTGATGGACCAGGCGACCGGTTACCTCACCCTCGCCACCGGCGGCTACACCGGCAGCCGCCACGCCATCACCCAGTTGCTCACCCACGCCGGCGAAGTCGTCTACGACCATGCGCGCGATGCGCCGCAGCCGCGCCGCACCGTCACTGAGGAAGCCGCGGCCGCCATGAACCAGATCATGGTCCAGATCCCGGAGACCGGCACGGCCCGCCGCGCCGCGCTGCCCGGCATCCGCTCCGCCGGTAAAACGGGGACGGCGCAGGCGTATCGTGACGCCTGGTACATCGGCTACACCGGCAACTACACCGCCGCCGTCTGGCTCGGAAACGACGACTATTCGCCCACCCTCAATATGACCGGCGGCTCGGTGCCGGCCATGGTCTGGCAGCGCCTGATGGCCTATGCCCATCAGGGCATCGAACTGAAGCCGATCCCCGGCATCGAAAAGCCGTTCTTCGAGCAGAAGCCCGATCAGGCAGTGGCATCAGCCAATGGCGAGGGAGAGACGGAGATCGAGCGCCCTGCAGTCCTGTCAGCCCGCACGACGAAATTTCTGCTCGACCTGTCCGAAACCTTCCGTAACGCCCCGCCAATCTCGGTTCCCGAGACGCCAGAAACCCTTTCTGCCCTGTGAGCAGTTCATGCGCGTGACCGAAACGCCTTGACAATCGGAGCCTGTCTGGCGACCGCTTGTTACTTCATCGTCCGAACCTGCCTGAAAGCGTTACGGTCCATCCCTGAATGCTAAAGTCGATTTTCCTGACAGCTCTGGCAGTTGCGATCGCTCTTGGAGGCGGTGCCGGCAGCGTCTGGCTGGCTCTGGATTCGGATTTGGAGTTTGACACCGTCACGGTCGGCGACTGGTCGGCGTTTCCCTCGCGCGGCACACCTGACGCGGATCCTTATGCCAAGGCCCGCTTCTCCCGCACGGCCGACCTTGCGCTCGGTCGTGGCGAAGGCCTCACCTTCACCGCCCGTCACGATGCAGACGGCGAGCCGCTTCGCGGCAGCTGCACCTACCGGCTTGAAGGCCCGACGCCCTCCGCGCGCTTCTGGACGCTCCACGCGCGCGATGTCGAGGATCGGTTGATAGAGCCTGCCTCCAATCGTGCTTCGGCGCTTCACTCCTATGCCGTGCTGCGCCAGCAGGACAACACCGTCGTCACCCTCGTCTCGCGTCACCCACAGCCAGGCAACTGGCTTGCCGTACGTCCGGGCGAGTTCAGCCTCGTCCTCTCGCTTTACGACACCGCCATCTCGTCCAGCTCGCGCATCGGCGAGGTCGAACTGCCGCGCATCATCCGCGAGGGCTGCGATGGGTAGGCTGCTTCACGCCCTCGTTCTCGGCGTCATCGGCGCGGCGATCGTCCACATCGCGATCCTCCTGATGGTGCCTGAGTTTTCCGTCCGCGACGCCTGGTCGAGCCTTTCCCAGCGCAGCAATTATTACACAATGACGCGGCTCGATAAACTCGCCGGCCAGCAGCTGATCGACTCCATCGACCCGCTCTTCCTCGCGAGCGCCTGCCGCTTCGATCTCTCCGAAGGCGTCGTTCACCTCACGGGCGAAGGCAAGGTCCCCTACTGGTCGATCTCGGTCTACGACCGCGCCGGTCAGAACATCTTCAGCCTCAACGACCGATCTTCGTCGGCCGGCCAGCCGGACTTCGTCATCGCGACCACGTCGCAGATGGTGGAAATGCGCAATGCGCTGCCCCCCGAGTTCAGCCGCTCGGTGTTCATCGAGGCGGACATTGATGAGGGGATCGTCGTCGCGCGCGCCTTTGCCCCGGACGCAAGCTGGCACCCGACGGTGTCCGACTTCCTCCAGAGCTTCAGCTGCACGTCCCACTGACGTGCGAGGTGCTAGTTCGTGCCGGCCTTCTTCCGCCGCGCGGATGATCTTCGCTTTCCCGGCTTGAGGTCGACTTCATCCGACCACCGTTCGTAACGCACGCCGGGGAAGATCACGATCTCGGCGCCCTTTCCTGGCCGCCTCGCCTTCTGGCGAGTGCCGGGGCGACACTCGAACTGCAGAATTGTAGCCATGACCTGCGCCTCTTACGGTTCACCGGAGCAAACGCTACGCCTCCGGTGCAGATTATCGCGCAGAAGACAGTTAACGCACCGCTAACAAATATGGCGTAATTTGACTCATCCGATCTGGCCGTATGGCCGCTCGGGTTGTGTCAGTAGTCTTGCGTATCGGCGTGTATTCGTGAACCCTTCGCGTTCCTCCCTGCCCAGTTCATACCGCGCAGCCGGACGACCCGAACGTCTTCTCAGGTCCGCTATCAGCGCCTTCTGCTCAATCCCGAGGCCGACCCGCCGCGAGATCATCCAACTCGACGACCTTGCCGTACCGCTGCTCGACTTCGCCTCCGACGAAACGCTGCGCTATGTCTCGGCAGCCCTATCCGACCTTCCGTACGCGCCGCCGCGTCTCATCCGCCGCCTCGCGGCACTTCCCGCCGAGATCTCGGCACCGATCCTGATGCGCTCGCCAGTGCTGACCGACATCGACCTCGTGGCGCTTATCGGCCGCCACGGCGTCTCGCACGCCCGTGCCATCGCGGCACGCCCCAACCTCGACGAGCGCATCGCCCAGCTGATTGCCTCGATCACAAGGCTCGAGCGCAGCGCACCCGACAAGGCCGAGCAGACGCGCGATCAGCTGCGCGCCATGATGCGTCCTGTCGATACCCTTGAAGAGGACGAGCAGGACGCCGAGGTTCAGCAGGAACCGGGCTACGAGAGCCTGAAGGCCGCTGCCCTTACCGGCCGTGCCCATGAGTTTCACCGCGCTCTGTCAGTTGCCATCGGCATCAGCGTCCACGGCGCCCGACAGATCGTCGAAGCGAACGAGCGCGCCTATTTGCTGGCGTGCCTGCGCGTGCTGGAACTCACCGAAGAGCAAGCGTTCCTGATTTGGAAGTGCGTGCGCCCGCACGGCATCTACACGGCAAGCGCCATCGCCGACTTCCTGCACGCCTACGAGCAGATGGACGGCCACAAGGCCGAGCGCATCGTCGAGGAATGGCGCACGCTCGATCGCGCCGCCAACAGCCCCGGCCGCAAGGCGGCGCTCAGAGCGTCCTGACGCTCACCAGTTCCTTGAAGGTCGTGTCGTCGACCTCAAGCTCGATCACCCAGATATCCGGGTCGAACCGCATTTCCCCTTCCAGCCGCTTGTCGATCTCGTCCGAATCGAACGTCCGCGCGACCTCGGTAAACAGTCGTTCCTCCGGCCGCCCCTCGTCATAGCTTGTTTGCGGTGCCGGACCGTAGAGGGTCGTCTCCCCCATCCGGTCGCGCACGAGAATCATGATCGCCCCGGCCTCGGTAGCGCCGCGTCGCACGACAGCCGCATACCCGCCGCTCGCGAAAGCGCGGCGGGTCAGCGCTGAAACCCATAGATCGGAAGTGACTCTCACCGGGAAGTCGTATCAGTCCGTCAGGCCGATGTCGCGCATCTTGGCGTAGAGCGCTTCATCGGGCTCGCCGCTCTGCGGCAGGCCGAACAGCGACTGGAATTCAATGATCGCCTTGCGCGTCCGCGGCCCCACGACGCCATCTTCCTCGATGCCGTCATTGCCGAACGCCTTCAGGCCCGCCTGGATGCGGCGGATCATCTGGTCGCCGCCGCTCGGCTTCGCAGACGACGTTTCGATGAGATCGGTACCCGGCGAGCCTGCCGGCAGTTGCACCGCAGAGGTCATCGAGCGCGGCGCAGCACCCAGCTGCGACAGCAGCGCGTCGTCGATCTCGGCACCACCGCCGAGGCCGACGATCCGCCGGTAATTCTCGATCGCCGCGCGCGTCTGCGGTCCATTCAGTCCATCGACCGTGCCGGAATAGAGGTTGAGACCGGAGAGAATGCGCTGCACTTCCTCGACAACCGGATCGCCCGTACGCACCACCGCCTGCTGGGCAGCCGGCGCAGGTGCCTGCTCCGGCAGCTGTGGGGTCGCCGACGGGGTTGCGCCGGACTGCTTCACGGCGGCAACCTGGTTCTGCACCGGCTCCTGCGCCGCGCTGCGGTCGAGGCGGATGATGGTCTCGGGCCGCGCCGGCTGGGCGCCAGACGGCAACGGACGCGTTGCGAAGAACGCACCGTCATGCGCATGCGGCTGGTACCAGATCGCATTGGCCGTGACATAGGAGAAGGCGACGGCAAAGGCGGTCAGCCCGCCCACCGCAAAGCGATGGCGCATGAGGAAGGCGCCGAGGCCGCCTGCCTCGTCCTCCTCCTCGTAAATATCCGCCGGTCGCCGGCCGCTACGCGGTCTTGCGGAGCGCGATGCCATCACATTCCCCATTGTTGCCTTTCAGGCTCTGCCGGGTTGCAGCAGGAAGCCCAACCATCACCGTCGTGCCCAGTCCTGGGGCGCTTTCGATGCTCATCGTGCCGCCATGCAGCTTCACCAGGCCCTTCACGAGGGACAGGCCAAGACCCGTACCCTGGTACTGCCGTGTGTAGTCGTTCTGGACCTGCCGGAACGGCTGGCCGAGATGCGCCAGGTCCTCCGCGGCAATGCCGATGCCGGTATCGTTGACGAAGATGCGCACAGTGTCGTCAGCCGAGACCGCGGAGACGCTGACACTGCCGCCTTCCGGCGTGAACTTGATCGCGTTCGAGACGAGGTTGATCAGTATCTGCTGGACGGCGCGTTGATCGCCGAGCACCGCGCTCAGGCCGTCCGGGATCTTCGCCGACAGGTTGACGCCCTTGTCCTGCGCCTGCGGGTTCAGCATGGCGCAGCACAGCTCCGCGGTCGGACGCAGTTCGAACGGTTCAACGACGATCTCGTAGGAGCCCGACTCGATCTTCGACACGTCGAGGATCGCATTGACCACGGAAAGCAGATGATTGCCTGCCTCTCGGATCAGCGACACCTGCTCCGACTGCTTGTCGGACAGCGGGCCCGAGATCGCCGGGTGCAGCAGCATGTCGGAGAAGCCGATGATGGCGTTGAGCGGCGTGCGCAGCTCGTGGCTGACGGCAGCCAGGAACCGGCTCTTGGCAACTTCGATCTGGCCCGCCTTCTCGCGAGCCTCGGTCAGTTCTTCGCGCAGCGCGCCATACTCACCGCCATCGCGAATCAGCACGCTCACCGTTTCAGCGTCTTCATGCGTCCGCACGATCTCAATCTCGAACGGGCGGTAGTATGCACCGCCGCCGGCAGACGGCATGCGGATGCGCGCGGTGCAATGGCTTGCCTTGCCCGTGTCGCGTGTGGAAGCCAGCGCGCACATGAAGGCGACCCGGTCGGCGACATGGATGCGGTCGAACAGGCCAGTGCCGAGCAGCAGCGACGGATCGAGCCCAAGCAGCTCGGCCGCCTGCGCGGACGCGTTCACCGCCTCGCCATTGCGGCCAACACGGATGATCGCCGCATTGAAGCATTCTTCCGGCAGCAGGTCCGGTGCGACCCTGACGACGTTGCCGGCATCAGCACCATTCAGCGCACGTAGCGCGAGTGTCGCGGCATAGAGCACCGGCGACAGCCACAGCCAGCCCTGCCCTGCGGTCCAGGCTGCCTCAGGCGCGACGATCGCCGCACTGCAGACTGCCACCGCGGCAGCGGCCAGACCGAAATAGCCTGCCTTACGCGAGCGGGTAATCCAATACGTCTCGATCGGAAGTGCAGCCAGTAGCATCGCGGCCGGGGTACCGAGACCGCCGGCGAAACCGACTGCGAGCGAAAGCGCGACCGTTGCGAGAACCAGCGCCGCGACGCCTGCCTCCCGCGCGCGACCACGCGTCGAAAGAAGCAGCGCGCAAAGCCAGGTGAGGCCCACGGCAACACAAAGTGCGGAAACAGCAGTGAGAAGCCCGAAAGCAGATGCGGCTGCCTGCGCGATCAGCGGAGCAGCAACGAAGGGTCCAGCCAGCAGAACAGCGAGAAGACGGCAGTGTTCTGCCTTCTTCTCGTCAGTCGCCGAGGGATGAAGCAGGCGTTCGCAGCCTGCCTGCAGCCCCTCGAACCAGCGACCTGATCTGGTTGCTTCTGAACTCAACTCAACGCACCCGTACAACGTCCGCTTTGCGGATCGAACTCTTTGTCCGGAACCTCGCATCTGCGGTTTAAGGAATGAATAAACGCGAGGCCGAACCGGGGCCCGAAATGCCCTCGGGAAGCCATTAGCGGCGAGGAATTTGCCGCATGGTAAACAGAGGGTAAGTTGCTAGTCCGCAGCCGCTAGTCATGGCGCTTCCGCGCCTTTCGGACGAAAATTACAAGTTATCTCAATTTGTTGGGACAGGCCGCGGCGGGCCGAAAGCGAGGCTCGAAACGCCTGAAAACGCGCCTTCGGGCCCGATACATAAAATTTGAGTCAACTTTGCCGCAAATGTCACTCGTCATCTCAAGCGGGCATTTCAGGTTGCCCTGCATTATGAGCCCATGACAGGCGGAGCACCGCGTCCGCCAGACAGTCGAGGGTGCAACATGGGTTTCCTGATCAAGTCCGCTTTCTGGCTTTCCATCGTCCTGCTGCTCATCCCGTTCGGCACGAATTCCGACGACGAGCCGACGATCGGTGCAGTCGAGGCCTTCCTGGCCGCCCGCGCGCTGGTGGATGACATGTCGAGTCTGTGCGAACGCCGCCCGGATGTCTGCGAGGTTGGCCGCGCTGCCATGCAGACGATCGGCATCCGCGCCCGCGAAACCGCCCGCATCGCCTACACGACGCTCGACGAGCACTTCGGCAAGGACGCTCAGGAGGTCGAGATCGTCACCGGTTCCGTGCCGGCACAGCCGCAGCCGGAAGAAGCCGAGGCGGCCGAGTAATCTGCAGATCCGCGCTTTTCGGGTGACGGCCGCGCATCCACGCACTATATCGCGGTCATGACCACGACTATTGACTCCATCCGCGAAGACTTTTCCTTCCTTGACGACTGGGAGGAACGCTACCGTTACGTGATCGAGCTGGGTGGAGATCTCGAGCCCTACCCGGAAGAGGCACGCGACGACGCCCACAAGGTTCCGGGCTGTGTCAGCCAGGTGTGGCTTTACACCACGCGCGGAACAGGAGCCGATCCGGAGCTCACCTTCCGTGGCGATTCAGACGCCCACATCGTTCGCGGCCTCGTGGCAATCGTCCTTGCCCTCTACTCCGGCCAGAAAGCCTCCAGGATTCTCGAGATCGACGCCGAAGAGACGCTGCGTGCGCTCGGCCTCGACGAGCATCTGACGCCGCAGCGTGCCAACGGCCTTCGCTCGATGATCCGCCGTATCCGTGCCGAGGCGGAAAAGGCACTCGCCGCTTCCGCCGCCTGATCTCATCTGATGGCCGGGCGGTAGTCCGCTGCTCCCCAATGCAGGATCGGCCTTGCCTCGCGGCTTGCCCGCGTTTCCGGTTCGTAGTGCCGTGCCAACGCCGACAATGCCGACTTCAGCACCACCTTCGCCGAGCGCACCGGCCAGCCGCGTTCGGCCTCGACGGTTTCCAGACCTTTCAGGAAACAACACACGTCGATCAGGACGCCGGCGAGTTCAGGCCCTACCGCTTCGATCGCCTTTTCAACCCGCTGCCGCGCGGCCAGCGCCCTCATCGACAGGTCCTCGCCGCCGTTCCGCCACTGGCCTGAAGCTCCGGAGGCACCTCCCAGCGAGCCCCAGTTGATGCCGAGTCGTGGTATGATCCGCCCGTAGGTATAATCTTTCCGCAGCCGTTCTCCCGCCCGATACTCGCGCTCGTCGAGAAACCGCCTACCGTTGCGGTCGCGCCTGCGCCAGAGCAGGTCGAGTGGACTTTCGTTCTGGTTGACGATCACCCGCTCGGCGCCCGAGGCCCTCACCACGCTCGCAACTTCTCGCTCTTGATGCTGGGTAGCGTGCGCATCCGCCGGCGCTTCCGCCCGCTTGGCCGCCTTTCTGCCCACCTCGGTCAGCGCGACGGCCTCGCCGGTCATGGTAAGAAGTTCTGCGCGGGCAAGGCTCGCGAGCACGTCCGCCTCCTCGCCGATGACGCCCCTGTCGCCGCCGTCGAGCAGCACCCTGCCCTTCGTTGCCGCTGATTGCAGGCGCGCGCTTCCCTTTGCGAGGAAGGCCAAGAGCCTCCTCTGCCGCTTTTCATCGATCATCAGATAACCTCGTTGCCGCGTCCTTCCGTGAGGCCAAAGGCGGCCGCGATCACGCGTTCGGTAATGGAGACAATGCGGTCGAACTCAAGGTCGTCGCGCATGTCCTCGATCTGGTGGCAGGCATACAGAACCGTCGTCCGGTCGCGCCCAAAGCCGTGGCCGACGTCGCGCATGCTGAGCGCTAGCGTAACATGCGCCACGTACATCGCGATCTGCGTGACGCGAGCGATGTCGGCGGTCGACCGCCGCGGATTGCGCAGATCCTTGCTGCTGACGCTGAACAGCGCCGATGTGATGTCGATCACCGCATCGCAGATAGAAATGACGCGCTCTGACCGCGGCAGCTTGGCGAGCCCCGTTGTCCTGGCATCCCGCACGGGGTTCCTGCGGCTGCGGCCTTCTGCTGCTTCCGGGTTGCCACCCAACAGCACCGGCTGCTGGCAGCTTTCGCAGTATTCCCTCTCTGACTGTCTCGCCTGCTTCGCGGTCGTCGATCGCACGTTGAGCACCCCGTTGAAATAGGAATGCTTTCTTATATTCGATCAACGGGAGAGTGTGAACAAATCGAGAACAAATAGCTTAATGAAACGAACTCTTGCTGGAATTCATTTCGCTTTTTCCTCCGAACCCTCGCCACACTGCCGGAACTTATCCACTCGCTTCCAGGCCCCCCCAGAGTCCCCATCAGATAACCGACGAGGCATTCTGATGAACACTTTGCAGGACGAGATCCGCGCTTTCCGGCAGCGCAGGTCAGGCGAACACGACCACGCCCGACAGTTGATGGCGCTGCAGCTCTGCGCTGGCATGGACATGGAAAAAGCTCTGGAAGCGGATGGCGCGGAGCAGGAGCGGATCATCCTGCGCCTGCAGCGTCTGCTTGAGCGCGAGCGATTGCGCGGTATGCGCCGGCACTGGAGCTACGACCTCAACCGCCACATCTCGCTCAAGCAGGCGCTCGACCTGTTCCGCGCGCGGGCGGGCATAAAGCAAAAAGGGCAGCGATCTTTCGACCGCTGCCCTTTGGGCTCCAGCGTGACTGGATAATTCTTACTTTGCCTTGCGGCCGAGACCCATCTTCTTCGCCAGGTCCGAACGCGCTCGCGCGTAGTTCGGCGCGACCATCGGGTAGTTGGGGTCGAGGCCCCACTTCTCGCGGTACTGGTCGGGCGTCATGCCGTAGTGAGTCATCAGGTGACGCTTCAGCGACTTGAACTTCTTGCCGTCCTCGAGACAGATCAGGTAGTCGTCGTGGATCGACTTCTTCGGGTTAACCGCAGGCTTCTGCTTGTCGGTAGGAGCCTGTTCAACGGCGCCTTCTACCCGGCCAAGTGCAGCGTACACGTCTGCGATGAGGTTTGGCAGCTCACCGACCGGAACCGGATTGTTGCTGACGTAAGCGGAAACAACATCCGCGGTGAGCTCAATGAGCATTTCGCCATTTCTGGCGACAGTCTCGTTCGTATCCATTTTGGCCCCAATATTGGAATGTTAGTCATTTCCGCGGGCGATCTGGTGCCCGGAGGAAGACGCTGCAGCGGGTGCGTTGGCCACACCTTCCGATTCGCATCGTCACGGCATAAATGGTACTCTACGAAGAGTAAGTCAATTCAAAACTTGCGATTTTTTCCGTGAACCAAGTGGAAAACCAGTATTGGGACGGGCCACTAGTTGCGGCATTTGGTCGACGGGCGATTTAGACCACTGGCCGATAACTCTGACATTTGCCCGCAAATGCTGCAATTGACGATTTTTCGTCCTTGTGCAGCGATTGGATCAGAGGATATTCGCTAACCTGACAATTCTAGGAAGCCGCTATGTCCATTAGATCATCCAACTTTCTCCGAAAAGATGCACCTTTGCCGCACCGCAAGAAGTTCGTCCACACCGCACACGGAATTTCGCGGCAGGACGACTACGCGTGGCTTCGAGCGGATAATTGGCAGGAAGTGTTTCTTGCGCCGGATAAGCTGGATCCCGAGATCCGCGCTCACCTTGATGCTGAGAACGCCTACCAGCAATTGTTGATGGCCGACACAGCTGAACTGCGTAAGACCCTCTTCGAGGAGATGAGGGGCCGCATCAAGGAAGATGATTCAAGCGTACCAATGAGGGATGGCCCCTACGCCTATGGTACGTCCTTCGTCACCGGTGGCGAACATCCGAGGTACTTCCGCATTCCGCGTGACGGCGGCGACCAGCAGATCCTGCTCGATGGTGATGCCGAGGCAAAGGACCTTGCCTATTTCCGCATCGGCGGCGTTGACCACTCCGGCGACCACAAGCGCCTTTTGTGGGGCTATGATGACAAGGGATCCGAGTTCTACACGCTGAAGGTCCGTGACCTCGACAGCGGCACCGACCTGCCGGACGCGATCAGCAACACCGGCGGCTCCGGCGAATGGGACCAGTCGAACGGCGGCTTCTTCTATACGCGCCTCGACGAGAACCACCGCCCCTCGCAGATCTTTTACCACCGTCTCGGCGATGACGTCGTCAGCGACCGGCTGATCTACGAGGAAAAGGATCCCGGCTTTTTCATGGATGTCGGCGGCACGCGGCTGCGCGATTGGATCATGATCTCGATCGGTGATCACGAGACGTCCGAGTACCGCCTGCTGCCGGCGAACGACCCGTTCGCCACGCCGATAACGGTCAAGGAGCGCGAGACCGGCGTTCAGTACGACCTCGAAGAAGGCGGCGACGTCTTCTTCATCCTAACCAACTCGGGCGGCGCGAAGGACTTCCGCATCATGACCGCGCCGGTCAGCGATCCGCGCGAGGAAAACTGGACTGAACTCGTCCCGCACGAACCTGGCCGCCTGATCCTCTCGATCATCGSCTTCCGCGACTGGCTCGTCCGCCTCGAGCGCAAGGACGGCCTGCCGCGCATCGTCGTGCGCGAGCGCGCGACCGGCAACGAGCACATCGTCGCCTTCGACGAGGAGGCCTACTCGCTGGGCCTGTCGGGCTCGTACGAGTACGACACCGACGTGATTCGCTTCTCCTATTCGTCGATGACGACGCCGGCGCAGGTGTTCGACTACGACATGCGCACCCGCGAGCGCGTGCTGCTGAAGACGCAGGAAGTGCCGTCCGGTCACAACCCCGCCGACTACGTCACCCGTCGCATCATGGCGCCTGCCCACGACGGCGAAACCGTGCCGATCTCGCTGCTCTACCGCAAGGACACGCCGCTCGACGGTTCTGCGCCCTGCCTGCTTTATGGCTACGGCTCCTACGGCGTCACCATCCCGGCCTCGTTCAACACCAACTGCCTGTCGCTGGTCGACCGCGGGTTTGTCTACGCGATCGCCCACATCCGCGGCGGTAAGGACAAGGGTTACGCCTGGTACGACGAGGGTAAGCGCGAGAAGAAGGAAAACACCTTCCATGACTTCATCTCGGCCGCGCGGTACCTCGTATCCGAAGGCTTCACCTCGCATGACCGCCTCGTTGCACAGGGTGGCTCGGCAGGCGGCATGCTGATGGGCGCGGTTGCCAACATGGCGCCGGATGCCTTCGCCGGCATCATCGCCGAAGTGCCGTTCGTCGACGTGCTGACGACCATGCTTGACGCGACCCTGCCGCTCACCCCGCCGGAATGGCCCGAATGGGGCAACCCGATCGAGTCGCTCGACGACTACAAGACGATAGCGGCCTACTCGCCCTACGACAACGTCAAGGCGCAGGCTTACCCGCCGATCCTGGCGGTTGCCGGCCTCACCGACCCGCGCGTCACCTACTGGGAGCCAGCCAAGTGGGTTGCGCGCCTGCGCGAGCTGAAGAACGACGACAACCCCGTCCTGTTCAAGATCAATATGGACGCGGGTCACGCAGGCGCGTCCGGCCGTTTCTCCCGTCTCGAGGAAATCGCCTACGTCTACGCCTTCGCCCTCAAGGTCGTTGGCGAGGCCTCAAAATGAAGAAGGCTCGGAACCTGGTTCCGGGCCTTCTTCATGATGTGTCCCTCAGTCGGCGCTCGGATGGCCGGGAATGGCCATCAGGTATGCCGCGATCGCTTCGCGATCCTCCGCCGACAGCTTCGCCATGTTGCGGACAACCGGTGCCATCGAGCCGCCGACCGAATCGAACTCCGGGGTGAAGCCAGTTTCGAGCAGGTCGATGATCTCCGTCTTCGACCAGTCACCAATCCCGCCTTCGCCCGTGGTGATGTTGGGCACGCTGCCCTCGCCTTCGGCGGCCTTGGCACCCGCAAGGCCAGCGGCTCGCGTCCAGCCCGCCGAGTATCCCGCGCGGCGTATGGCATTCGCCGCAGTGCCCCGGCCCCTCGACCAGATACTGCCCGCGCAGCACTTCCTCGCTGGCATTGGCCATCTGCACCCTCGGCTTGTCGCTGAGGTAGAGCAGCTTCCAGTAACCGAGCGCCCAGCGCTGGTTGAACGGGAAGCTCAGCTCATGCTCGGGCGCCTTGCCTTCCACCTCCGGCAGCGTCTTCAGGAACGCGTAGAGGTCGGCAATATCCGCCGGCTTCATCCGGGCGTAGGACGTATAGGGAAAGGCGGGATAATAATGCCGGCCGTCCGGCGAGACGCCGCGCATCATCGCGTTGGCGAGGTCCTCGACGCTCCAGCTGCCGATGCCATCTGTCGGATGCTGCGAGATGTTTGGCGCAACGAAGACGCCGAACTCGGTCTTGAAGCGCTCACCGCCGCCAAGCTGCAGCACCGCATCGCCTTCAGCACCCGGCGCCGCGTGGCACGAGGCGCAGCCGGCCGCCCAGAACACCTGTTCGCCCCGGCTCGCATCCCCTTCCCCGAACGACGCCAGCGCCGCGGCGTTCAGCCGCGAAGGCGTCGCAAGGAACCACGCCGCACCGCCGGCGACAGCTGCGGCTACCAGCAAGCCGGCGGAAATTTTGGCAAGTGAGGACATGCAAGCCGCCGTTAGTTGCGGTAGGTCTCGTGGCAGCCGCAACCTTGGAGAGGTAGTCCTCGTTGGCCTTCTTGAAGCCCTCGCGGTCCGACCAGATGCTCTCCTTCACCTTGGTGTCGCCGGTCTCGGTACCGGCCGGATAAAACGCATCGACGTCCGCCGCTGCCTGCGCATTCGCATTCAGCTTCTCCAGCGCATCCAGCACGGTCGCCGCGTCAAAATCCGCGCGGCCCTGTGCGATCGGGGCCAGCACGCGCAGGATCTGTCCGCGCTCCTTCATGTTGGCCTGGCGCTGTTCAATCGGGTTCGCGGTCGCCCCCATCGTCATGACGGAAAGAGCGGCGGCAGCGTAGATGAACAGTTTCATGAAATAACTCCGGTAAAATTCGCTATGGCCCATTGCGGATCCATCGTCGCGATAATGGCGATTTCGCATCTGCGGAAAAGTCACATCCGCCCGCCGAGGACTCACGCTTCTGTGATGGTTCCGGCAAAAGAAAGCCCCGGCGTGCCGGGGCTTCCATGTCTCGCGGCTGCGAGAAATTACTTCGTCGCCGCCTCGTACATCTCCAGGACGTAGTCCCAGTTGATGAGGCTGTCGACGAACGCCTCGAGGTACTTTGGACGGGCGTTGCGGTAATCGATGTAGTAGGAGTGCTCCCAGACGTCGACGCCGAGGATCGGCGACGCGCCATGGACCAGCGGGTTCTCACCGTTCGGGGTCTTCGAGATCTCGAGCTTGCCGTCCTTGACCGACAGCCATGCCCAGCCCGAACCGAACTGGGTCGTACCAGCATTGATGAAGTCGGCGCGGAACTTGTCGTAGCCGCCGAGGTCGCTGTCGATTGCCTTCTGCAGCGCGCCCGGAAGGCTCGTGCCGCCGCCGCCCTTCTTCATCCACTTCCAGAAGTGGATGTGGTTGTAGTGCTGGGCAGCGTTGTTGAAGAGGCCCTGGTTCTTGCCGAAGGACTGCTTCACAACTTCCTCGACCGACAGGCCGTCCATGCCTGCTTCAGCGGCCAGCTTGTTGCCGTTGTCGACATAGGCCTTGTGATGCTTGTCGTGGTGGTACTCGAGCGTCTCCTTCGACATGAACGGCTGGAGAGCCTCGTAGTCGTACGGCAGTTCCGGAAGTTCAAAGGCCATGGCAATATCTCCCTCGCTGAAATGGTCTGGGTTCGAACTGTACATAGGCGCGCACCGCGGCTTCACAACCCTCGGCGGCGCAATGTCCCGCGATGTTTAGCGCCTCTTTACGCAGCTGTCGAATGGGCCCATTGCCAATAAAGCTCGCGTGCCCGCTTCGCCACCGGTCCGGGCTGCAGCTCGCGGTCCTCGATCTTGATGATCGGCACCACCTTGGAGTGGTTGCCGGTGGAGAAGATCTCGTCCGCGTCCAGGAAATCCTGCACTTTCAGCGTTTTCTCGACCACTTTGAAGCCAGCTTCCCGCAGCAGTCCGATGATGCGCGAGCGCGTGATCCCAGCGAGGAATGTGCCGTTCGCGACGGGCGTCATCACCACGCCGTCCTTGACGATGAACACGTTCGAAGAAGCGGTCTCGGCAACGTTGCCGAGCATGTCGAGGACCAGCGCATTGTCGAAGCCGCGGTTCCGCGCCTCCAGAATCGCACGGCCGTTGTTCGGATAGAGGCACCCTGCCTTGGCGTTGGTCGGCATCGTCTCAAGCGTCGGCCGGCGAAACGGCGACACCGTGATTGAGAAGCCGGACGGCGGCAGCATCGGCGACTCGTAGAGGCAGAGGCAGAAGCGCGTCGAATCCGGATTGGCCGGCACGCCCATGTAGCCGCCATACTCGGCCCAGTAGGTCGGACGGATGTAGATCGCCGTCTTGCCGTCGAATTTCTTGATGCCCTCCCAGGTAAGCGCGACCATTTCTTCCACGCCGACCGTCGGTTTCAGGCCGAGATTGGTGGCGGACTCGTTGATGCGCGCGCAGTGGAGGTCGAGGTCGGGCGCGATCCCCTCGAACCAGCGGGCGCCGTCGAACACGCTGGAGCCGAGCCACAGCGCATGGCTGCGGGGACCGATCACAGGGACGTTCCCTTCGTACCAGTCTCCCTCAATGTAAGTCCAAGTCGTGCTTTCGGCCGGGCTCGCAAGGTTCATGACTGATCTCCTTCTTTGAGCGGCATCGAAGGCGCTTTGTCCCGTTGCGTCAACCGACAGCTTGAAAACATCGATCAGTCCAGCCGTCTCTTTCGCTTGACCGCATGCTGCACCTGCGTTCAAGTCACTGACACCATGAGACATTCTGCTTACGTATTCGACGCCTACGGCACCCTCTTCGACGTCCACGCCGCCGTGCGGCGCCATGCGGCGAGGCTCGGGCCGGAGGGTCAGCGGCTGTCCGACATCTGGCGTGCCAAGCAGCTGGAATATTCGTGGGTGCGCACGCTGATGGGCAGCTACCGCGATTTCTGGCAGCTCACCGAAGACGCGCTCGATACGGCGTTCCGGCTGGTGCCTTCCGCCGATCCCGGCATGAAGAAGCAGCTGCTTGAAGCCTACTGGCATCTCGACTGCTATCCGGAAGTGCCTCGCATCCTGCGCGAGCTCAAGGCTGCTGGAGGCCGCATCGCCATCCTTTCGAACGGTTCGCCAGCCATGTTGCAGGCCGCCGTGCGCTCGGCAGCGCTGGATCACGTCATCGATGAGATCTTCTCCGTCGACGAGATCCGCAAGTTCAAGGCCGCCCCGGAGGTCTACGACCTGGTCACCACCAGCTGGCGGCTCTACCCAGACGCCGTGTCGTTCCAGTCATCGAATCGCTGGGACATCGCCGGCGCGCAGAAGTTCGGCTTCCACACGGTCTGGATCAACCGCTCCGACCTTCCGGACGAATACCTCGATCACGAGCCGAACCTGATCCTCCCGTCGCTCGAGGGTCTCCTGACTGCTTTTTGAGCAGCATCGCTACGTCAGCGTGGCGAAAGAACAACAGGTGGCGAATCACTCACGGGATAGGACTGCCGAGGGGCAATTCGCGGTTGCACAACGCCCGCCGCGATACCTATACAGCCCGCACAACCTTGAACTGGAACCAACGTGTCCAATCCCATGATCTCCCGGCGCTCCCTCCTCACGGCAGCAACCGCGACAATTGCGACTGCTGCGCTCGCAGGCTGTTCTGAAACCACTTCGGGCGAATCGCGTCCTGCGGCGCGCACCCCTTTCGCCCCGCCGCCGATGCCGGAGCTCGCGCCTCCAGCGTTGATGTATGCGGCGATGACTGATGGTGGCCACAACATTCCGGCGGTTCCGTATCAGAAGATCGATTCGCGCTACCATCGCCAGATCGTCGCTGACCCGACCGGCGAGCGTCCCGGCACGGTCGTCGTCGATACCGGCAACCACTTCCTCTATGTCGTGTTGCCGTTCCGCCGCGCGGTTCGCTACGGCGTTGGTCTCGGCCGCCAGGGCTTCGAGTGGTCCGGTGAAGGCGTGATCGAGTGGAAGCAGCCGTGGCCGCGCTGGCATCCGCCGGCAGAGATGATCGAGCGTCAGCCGAACCTCAAGAAGTACGCGACGACCTACGATCCGAAGACCAAGCAGTGGCTTGGCGGCATGGAGCCGGGCGTCAACAACCCGCTCGGTGCACGCGCCCTCTACATCTACCAGAACGGTAAGGACACGCTGTATCGCCTGCACGGCTCGCCGGAATGGTGGTCGATCGGCAAGTCGGTCTCGTCGGGCTGCGTCCGCCTCATCAACCAGGACGTGATCGACCTCTATGAGCGCGTCGCTGCGAAATCGCCGATCATCGTCACCTCGGGCCTGCGGATCACCTGATCCGCTCGCCACATCGGGCACAGGAAAAACGCCATGCGACCGACTGGTCCGCACGGCGTTTTCTTTTTTCAGTCTGTCTCAGCGCTTGCGCAGGCTGCCGAGGATGCCGCGCACTAGTTCGCGGCCAAGCGTCGAACCGACCGTGCGCACGACTGNCCGTCTGCCGGTTGCCGGTACTGCGCGAGCGGCCCGGCTGCTGCCGCCACCGCCGCCGAAATCCGGCAGCGTCCAGCCGCCACCGCCGGTATCGGCGCGCTGGCGCTCCTGTTCAACGCGACGGTCGTCTTGCTCCTTGGCGCGGGCGGATTCCTCCGCACGCTTCTGCAGGATTTCGTAAGCCGACTCGCGGTCGATCGCATTGTCGTACAGCCCACGCACCGGGCTCATTTCCATGACCTTGCGGCGTTCTTCCGGCGTGATTGGCCCCATTTTCGCTGAGGGCGGACGGATCAACGTCCGCTGCACCATCGACGGAATGCCCTTCTCCTCCAGCACAGACACCAGCGCCTCGCCGGTGCCGAGCTGGGTGATCGCCGTCGCGCAGTCGAAGTCGGGGTTCGGACGGAAGGTGTCGGCCGCCGTCTTTACGGCCTTGGCCTCGCGCGGCGTGTAGGCACGAAGGGCGTGCTGGATGCGGTTGCCGAGCTGGGCCAGAACCGTCTCGGGCACATCGAGCGGGTTCTGGGTGACGAAGTAGACGCCGACGCCCTTCGAACGGATCAGGCGCACGACCTGCTCGATCCGCTCGACGAACGCCTTAGGCGCATCGTTGAACAGCAGGTGCGCCTCGTCGAAGAAGAAGACGAGCTTTGGCTTAGCCGGATCACCCACTTCCGGCAGCTCCTCGAACAGCTCCGAAAGGAGCCACATCAGGAAGGTCGCGTAGAGCCGCGGGTTGTTCATCAGCTTGTCGGCGGCAAGCACGTTGATCGCGCCGCGGCCGTCGCGCGTCGTGCGCATCAGGTCGCTAATCGACAGCGCCGGCTCTCCGAAGAAGAAGTTGCCGCCCTGCTGCTCGAGCACCAGCAGCTGGCGCTGGATGGCGCCGACCGACTGGCGCGAGACATTGCCATAGCGGGCCCCGATTTCCTGCGCGCGCTCGGCCATGTTGGTCAGCATCGCCTGCAGGTCCTTCATGTCGAGAAGCAGCAGGCCTTCCTCGTCGGCAAGGCGGAAGGCGATGTTCATCACGCCTTCCTGCGCTTCCGTCAGGTTCATCAGCCGCGACAGCAGCAGCGGCCCCATCTCGGAGATCGTCGTGCGGATCGGGTGGCCCTGCTCTCCGAACAGGTCCCAGAAGATCACCGGGAACTCGGCGAACTCGTAAGGCTCAAGCTTGATGGCCTCGGCGCGCTTGTGGAGAAAATCCTGCGACACGCCCATCTGCGACAGGCCCGCGAGGTCGCCCTTGATGTCCGCGCAGAACACCGGCACGCCGGCATTGGAGAACCCTTCGGCCAGGATCTGCAGGGTCACGGTCTTGCCGGTGCCCGTTGCGCCCGTGATGATGCCGTGGCGGTTGGCATACTTCAGCAGAAGCTCTTCCGCCTTCTGGTAGCTGTCATCCGGCTTTCGGCTACCGCCGACGAAAATGCTCTTCTGCTCGTCCTGCCACATCCTGCCTCTCCCGCGTGTCCGGTGCCACTGAGTGGGTATCGTCTCCTCGTATATCCAGCGCTTTACTTGCTGCCAATGAGGTAATGGTCAGGAGGCCGTGGCCGATTCATCACAGCGGTTTCGGAAATGCCCGCGTCCCGTTGCGATCAAACTTCGAGAACGTCCGTTGCATTGCGGGATCAGGGTACCCACCCTAAACTAAGGGTTCGATGCGGAGGAAAGCAGATGGAAGCGGCAATCATCAGCGCAGGCAGTTTCCCGCCGATGAACCGGGCGGACTGGCTGGAAATCGGGCGGCAGGCGGTCATCAAGCGTCGTGCTGACGCGCCACAACCTCCACGCAGCGCGGATCTCCGCTTCCAGCAGCCGCGGCTCGATGTCGGCGCCGCGGCCATGGAAGGCAACGCCGGTGCCGGCTGGACGATCGTCCAGCGCATCGATGACGTCGATCCGCGTCGCGCCAATCATCAGGCCCAGGAAGACATTGCCGGCGGCGCAACCGGCCTTTCGATCGTGTTCGAGGGCGCGCCGAATGCGTTCGGCTATGGCCTTCCAGCCCGCCCGGAATCGCTCGCGGCGGTGCTGCACAACATCCAGCTCAACCGCATCCACCTTCGCATGGACATGCATCCCGCAAGCCGCGCGTCGGTTGACTGGCTGATCGAGCTTGCTCGGCGCAAGAAGGTCGACCCGGCCCGCCTCAGCCTCTCCTTCGGCATTGATCCGGCAGCCCTTTTTGCCGGCAGCGGCACGCTGCGCATGTCGGTGGCAGCGCTGCAGGCGTCGATGCCCCCCTCACTCGGCCACTTCTTCGGCCTTGGCATCCCCGCCGTGCTTCTCGAGGCGGACGGGCGCGTCGTCCACAATGCCGGCGGCAGCGAGGCGCAGGAACTTGGCGTGATGCTGTCTGCAGCCGTGTCGTATCTGCGCATGTTCATCGATGCGCGGCAGCCACTGGTCTATGCCGCGCCGCATATCGGCTTCTCGCTCTGCGTCGACCACGACCAGTTCATTTCTGTGGCCAAGATCAGGGCGCTGCGTCGCCTGTGGTCCAAGGTGCAGGAGATCTGCAACATCCCAGCCCTGCCACCGAAGATCCACGCCGAAACTTCCTACCGGATGATGTCGGCACGCTCGGTCGAGACCAACATCGTCCGCGCTTCGCTCGCTGCTTCCGCCGGCGCCGATACCGTCAGCGTCCTGCCGCATACCCAGCCACATGGACTGCCGGATGCGCATGCGCGCCGCATTGCCCGCGACCTGCAGCTGGTGATCGCCGACGAGACGCACCTGTCGTCGCTTGCCGATCCGGCCGCGTCGTCCGAGGATCTCGACATCCTCGTCGCCTCGCTCTGCGATGCTGGCTGGGAAGAGTTCCGCCGGATTCAGGAAGAAGGCGGCCTGCTGACCAGCCTCGCGGCCGGTTTCGTGCAGCAGCGCGTCTTCCAGGCGCGCGAACAGCGCTTGCTTGCGCTGCGCAAGGGCAGCTTCTCCATCGTCGGCACCACGATCGACCAGCCGAAGGAAGACGTCGCTCCTGCTACGCTGGCAGCGACGCGCCGCTCGGCGCCGACCGAGGGCGTCGCCCGCTGCGACCGCCTCGCGCCCGTCCGCTTAGACGAGCTATTGGCGCAAGGCTGATCGATGGTCTCAGGCCAGCGCCTGCGTTGGCCTGAGCGTTCCGACCTCGATGCCGTTCCAGTTGTGCATCACCGGATGCGCGAACTCCCTGAGCTTCGCCGCGAGCTCCTCGTCCTTCTCCATCAGCTTGGCAAGCGCGGCTGCGACCATAACCTCCGAAGCACGCACCGCGCCGTCGTCGCACTTGATGGCGATGCCGAGCCCCAGTTCCGGGATCGCGCCGCAATAGACGGCCTCGGCCCCAGTCTTGATCATGATGCGTCCGTTCGCGGCCTGCATCAGTCGGGTGTCGAGCTTGTCGGTTCCGGCAACATAGTACGGCTCGGCCATGCAGGCTTCGAGGATGCGTTTGGCGGCTTCTGCCCGCTTCGGTGCAAGGCCCACGCCTGTCGCCATTTTCGCAAAACCCTGCGCCAGCGCGCGCTGCGGGACGGCATAGGTTGGGATCGAGCAGCCGTCGGTCCCGCAATTGTCGATGCCGTGTACCGCACCCGTCACCGATTCCATCGCCTCGCGCACCATCTGCTGCAGCGGATGCTCGCGCTTCACGTAGCCCTTGTAGTCGAGCCGCAGGTGCTGGCAGGTGCACAGGAAGCCTGAGTGCTTGCCGGAACAATTGTTGTGCAATGCCATCGGCATCTGGCCGTGCCGGGCAAGGTCCAGCGCGGCTTCCTGACGCGTCGGCCAGTGTGCGCCGCATTCGAGCGCGCCCGGCGACAGCCCTGCCCGATCGAACATTGCGGCGGCAAGCGCAGCGTGCTTTGGCTCGCCGGAATGCGAGGCGCCAGCAAACGCGATTTCGCGAACGCCGAAGCCGAACGCGTCGGCCGCACCAGACTCGACGAACGGCAGAGCCTGGATCGCCTTTACCGCCGAGCGCGGAAATACCGGCCGGTCAATGTCGCCGATCTCCAGGACCACGCCGCCATCGGCATCGACGACCGCAACAGACCCGCGGTGCGTGCTCTCGACGATGTTACCGCGCGTGACTTCAACCAGAACCGGATTTGTCATTATCTCGTCCAGACATGAGTTCTCTGCCTCTCGTTTCTCCGCCACCGGCGCATCGGCGCCTGCGACCGCTCAGGCTTTTGAGAGGCGTTCTCCTATTTATCCTCATCGTCTTCGTAGCGCCAACTGCCGCCACGGCAGCCTGGTGGGCGATGGCCGACCGGCCCACCTCCTGGAGCTCGGCAAACTGGGAGTCGAGCGGCATCCTGCCACCCGCATCCGACGATCCCGAGGCAGCGATCTACATCATGGCCGCGCGCACCGGCGGCATGAAGGGAGCGGTCTCGGTGCATAGCTGGATCGTGCTCAAGAAGCCCGGTGCCCACAGTTATGAGCGATACGACAAGGTCGGCTGGGGCTCGCCGATCCGCATCAACGGCTACGCCGCCGACGCCTACTGGTATTCCAACCAGCCGTCGATCATCCGCGAAATTCAGGGCGAGGAGGCTGAACGCCTCATCCCCGAAGTCGAAGCGGCCATTGCCGCTTACCCATATTCCCAGCGCGGCGGCTACCGGATCTGGCCGGGCCCGAACTCGAACACATTCGTTGCCCATGTGCTGAATGCGGTACCGGCGCTCGGCACGGTGCTGCCACCCAACGCCGCCGGCCGCGACTATGCCGAGGGCCCAGTCTCGCTGCGCGTCGCGAGCGACTGGCGCGATCTGCACTTTACGCTGAACGGCCTCGCCGGCTTCGCCGTCGGCCTGCGCAGCGGCATCGAGTTTCATTTCATGGGAGCGGTGGCCGGCATCGATTTCCTGCGCCCGGCGCTGAAGATCCCTGCTCTCGGCCGCGTCGGCCTCGACTAATTAGAGCCTGCGCCGCATCCCGGCGGCCATGAAACCGCCATCTACGGCGATCGTCTGGCCGGTAATGTAGGCGGCCTCAGGCGACAGCAGGAAGGCGATTGCCGCCGCCACTTCGTCCGGCTCGCCATGTCGGCTTAGCGGGACGTGCTGCAGCCATTCCTGGCGCATGTTCTCGTCGTGCAGCCGCGCCGACAGCGGCGTCTCTATGACGCCGGGTGCCACGCAATTCACGCGCACATCGCGGTGCGCTAGTTCCACCGCCATCACCTGCGACATCAACGCGACACCTGCCTTGGACGCACCGAACGCCATCCGGCCCTCATTGCCGCGCATGCCGGACACCGACGCAAGATTGACGATCGACAGCGTCTCCGCCATCCGCTCGACCGCCGCACGCGAGGTGATGAATGAACCGACGACATGGATGTCCAGCATCTCGCGCAAGAGCTCGGCGCTCGTCTCGAGGCATGGCGCGACATGCGCCACGCCTGCCGAGTTGACGAGACCGCCGATGGGTCCCAAGACGTCCGCGACCTGGTCGAAGGCGTCGGAGACCATTTCTTCATCGGTCACATCGACTGGAATGAAGATCGCGCTCTCGCCCGCGAGCATGTCCTCGGCGGAAGCAAGCGCCTCAGGGTTCACGTCAAGGACGGCGACCGGCCAGCCGTCGTCCAGCAGCCACTCGACTGTCGCCAGTCCGATTCCAGATGCTCCTCCGGTGACGACGGCCGACGGCTTCATCTGATCCGTTCGAGGATCGACACGTAGTTGGCGACGGCCGCGCCGCCCATGTTGAAGATGCCGCCGAGTGTCGCGTCCTTGATCTGGATGCCGCCGGCTTCACCCATGAGCTGCATCGCGGTGAGCGCATGCATAGAAACGCCTGTCGCGCCGATGGGATGGCCCTTCGCCTTCAGYCCSCCCGACGGGTTCACCGGCAGGSGGCCATCCTTTTGCGTCTGGCCTTCGAGCGCGATTTTTGCGCCCTGCCCCGGCTTCGCAAGGCCCATCGCCTCGTATTCGATCAGCTCAGCGATGGTGAAACAGTCATGGGTTTCGACAAAAGACAGATCGTTGAGCGTCACGCCCGCCTGTTTCAGCGCCCGCGCCCACGCTTCCGAGCAGCCTTCGAACAGCAGGATGTCGCGCTTCGACATCGGCAGGAAGTCCTGCACGTGCTGGTTAGCGCGGAAGGTGACGGCCCGGCGCATCTGCTTTGAGGTTTCATCGTCCGCTAGCACAATCGCCGCGGCGCCATCCGAGACGAGCGAGCAGTCGGTGCGCTTCAGGGGCCCCGCGACAAACGGATTCTTCTCGCTCTCAGTGCGGCAGAACTCGAAGCCGAAATCCTTGCGCATTTGCGCATACGGGTTCTCGACGCCGTTCTTGTGGTTCTTGGCCGCGATGTAGGCGAGTGCATCTGACTGGTCGCCATGGCGCTGGAAATAGGCAGCGGCGATCTTGCCAAAGACGCCGGCAAAGCCTGCGGGCGTGTCGCCGTCTTCCGGCAGGTAGGAGGCCTTGAGGAGGTTCTTACCGATCTCCGGCCCCGGCGTCGTCGTCATCTGCTCGACGCCGACCACCAAGACGATGCGCGCTGCGCCCGAGTCGATCGCCTGTATGCCCTGACGCACCGCCGCCGAACCGGTGGCGCAGGCGTTTTCCACGCGCGTCGCCGGCTTGAAGCGCAGGCGGTCGTCAGCCTGCAGCACCAGGCTCGCCGTGAAATCCTGCGCCGAGAAACCGCCGTTGAAGTGGCCCAGAACGATCTCGTCGACATCGTCCGGCCCGATGCCGGCATGGTCCAGCGCATCGCGCGCAACACCGACGATCAGGCTTTCGACCGTCTCGTCAGTCAATTTGCCGAAGGGCGAATGCGCCCAACCCACAATGTTTGCAGTCATAGTCTCTCTCCCGCGGTCGAGCATAGCATGAAGGCCGCCGCCTTCATCGCCCAATGTTTGTTCAACCATGAACTGTCTGCGTAGCCTCGTAAAGAGCCGCCACTTCCCGCAGCGTCAGCATTTTTTTCTTGATTGATGGCTCAATCAAAAATAGCTTCGCGGCCGCAAGGAGCGCGAAATGCCAAAGGTTGGAATGGAGCCAGTGCGCCGCAAGGCGCTGATCAATGCTGCGATCTCGGTGATCGGCGAGCACGGCTCGCTCGACGTCACCATGACGGAGATTGCCGGGCGCGCGGGCGTCTCGGCGGCGCTTGCCCATCATTACTTCGGCGCCAAGGAAGGTCTCCTGCAGGAGACCATGCGCCACATTCTGCGGGAGCTCGGCCACGACGCGGCCAACGCGCTGCGCGGCGTCACCGATCCGCGTCAACGCCTGTCGGCGCTGGTCGCCGTCAACTTCGCGAACAGCCAGTTCAGCACCGAGACGGTCTCCGCCTGGCTCGCCTTCTATGTCGAAGCCCAGCGCTCGGAGCCAATGCGCCGGCTTCTTTTAATCTACGCGCGTCGCCTGCACTCGGACCTGATGAGCGGCCTGCGCCACCTGCTGCCGCTCGACGAAGCGACCCGCACGGCCGAGGGCGTCGCGGCGCTCATCGACGGGCTCTACATCCGCTGCGCACTGCGCAGCGCAGCACCCGATGCCGCGAGCGCCATCGCGCTCGTGGAGGACTATCTCGATCACAAGTTGTCGGGGGAACGAGGCGGATGACGACACGGCCGAACATTCTCATCATCATGGTGGACCAGCTGACCGGGACGCTGTTCCCGGATGGTCCGGCCGACTTCCTGCACACGCCCCACCTCAAAGCGCTCGCAGCCCGATCGGCTCGGTTCAACAACAACTACACCGCCTCGCCGCTCTGCGCCCCTGCCCGCGCCTCCTTCATGAGCGGCATGCTGCCCTCGCGCACGCAGGTTTATGACAACGCGGCCGAGTTCGCATCGTCGATCCCGACCTTCGCGCATCACCTGCGCGCCGCCGGCTATCACACCTGCTTGTCGGGCAAGATGCATTTCGTCGGTCCCGACCAGCTGCACGGCTTTGAAGAACGGCTGACGACCGACATTTATCCAGCCGACTTCGGCTGGACCCCGGACTGGACAAAGCCCGGCCAGCGCATCGACTGGTGGTATCACAACCTCGGCTCGGTGACCGGCGCGGGCGTCGCCGAGATCACCAACCAGCTCGAATATGATGACGAGGTCGCGCATCATGCGGTGCAGAAGCTCTACCAGCTCGCGCGCCAGTCAGAGGACGACGATCGCCAGCCCTGGTGCCTTACGATCTCCTTCACCCATCCCCACGACCCCTATGTCGCGCGTCGCAAGTACTGGGACCTCTACGAGGACTGCGAGCACCTCGATCCGCAGGTCGGCTTCATTCCTTATGAACAGCAGGATCCGCATTCCCGCCGGCTCTATGACGCCAGCGACTACGGCTCGTTCTCACTGACGGACGAAGACATCCGCCGCTCGCGCCGCGGCTACTTCGCCAACATTTCCTACATCGACGACCATGTTGGCGCGCTGGTCGACGTGCTCGCGCGAACGCGCATGCTCGATGACACGCTCATCGTCTTCTGCTCCGACCACGGCGACATGCTCGGCGAGCGCGGCCTGTGGTTCAAGATGACCTTCCTTGAAGGCTCATCGCGCGTGCCGCTGATGATCGCGGGCCCCGGCATCACCCCGGCCGGGGTCGATGTGCCGACCTCCAACCTCGATGTCCTCCCGACACTCTGCGACCTCGCCGGCATCGACATCGAAGCCATCCGACCCTGGACCGACGGCGAGACGCTGAAGCCGCTGATGCACGGCGGCAAGCGCAGTGAGCCCGTCTATATGGAATATGCAGCCGAGGGCTCGATCGCGCCGATGGTCGCGATCCGCACCGAGCGCTTCAAATACATCCACTGCCCTGCCGATCCGGCGCAGCTGTTCGACCTCGAGGCAGATCCCCTCGAGCTGACCAACCTCGCGGCCGATCCTGCCCATGAGGCCCTTGTCGCCGAGTTCGAGGCAATGGTCGCGGCACGCTGGGACATCCCCGCTTACGACGCGGCCGTGCGCGAAAGCCAGGCTCGCCGCCTCGTCGTCTATCCGGCCCTTCGCAACGGCGCCTACTACCCGTGGGACTTCCAGCCGCTGCAGAAGGCCTCCGAGCGCTACATGCGCAACCACATGGACCTCAACGTCCTCGAAGAGCGTCAACGATTTCCAAGAGGTGAGTAATGCTACAGGCTGACTTCGTCATAGTCGGCTCGGGTTCTGCTGGCTCGGCGATGGCCTACAGGCTGTCCGAGGACGGAAAACACTCCGTCATCGTCATCGAATACGGCGSCTCCGACTTCGGGCCGCTGATTCAGATGCCGGCAGCACTTTCCTATCCGATGAACATGCGGCGCTACGACTGGGGGTTCCAGACCGAACCGGAGCCGCATATCGGCGGCCGCGTGCTCGCGACCCCGCGCGGCAAGGTTGTCGGCGGCTCGTCGTCCATCAACGGCATGGTCTATGTGCGCGGCCACGCGCGCGACTTTGACCACTGGGCCGAGCAGGGCGCGACCGGCTGGTCCTATGCGAACGTCCTCCCCTACTTCAAGCGCATGGAGAACTCGAAGGGCGGCGAGGATGGCTGGCGCGGCACCAGCGGCCCGCTGCACGTCCAGCGCGGCCCGCGCAAGAACCCGCTCTACACCGCCTTCGTCGAAGCGGGCAGGCAGGCAGGCTTTGAAACGACCGACGACTACAATGGCTCCAAGCAGGAAGGCTTTGGCCCAATGGAGCAGACGATCCATCACGGCCGCCGCTGGTCCGCTGCCAACGCCTATCTGAAGCCGGCCCTCAAGCGCCCGAACGTCAGGCTCGTCAACGGCTTTGCACGCCGCGTCGTCATCGAGAATGGCCGCGCGACCGGCGTCGAGATCGAGAACCGCAGCGGCATCCAGGTCGTGCGCGCCAACCGCGAGGTCATCGTCGCCGCGTCCTCGATCAACTCGCCCAAGCTCCTGCTCCTCTCCGGCATCGGCCCTGCCGAGCAACTGCGCCAGCACGGCATCGAGGTGGTCGCCGACCGTCCCGGCGTCGGCCAGAACCTCCAGGACCACATGGAGCTCTACATCCAGCAGGAATCGCTGCAGCCGATCACGCTCTATTCCAAGCTCAACCTGTTTTCGAAGGCGCTGATCGGCGCGCAGTGGCTGTTCTTCAAGACCGGCCTCGGCGCCTCCAACCACTTCGAAGCCGCCGCCTTCGTGCGCTCGAAGCCCGGCGTCGACTATCCGGACATCCAGTACCACTTCATCCCGATCGCGATCCGCTACGACGGCAAGGCCGCAGCCAAGGCGCACGGTTTCCAGGCCCATGTCGGCCCGATGCGCTCCAAGTCGCGCGGCAGCGTCACCCTGCGCTCAGCCGATCCGTGGGAGAAGCCGGTCATCCGCTTCAACTACATGTCGCACCCGGACGACTGGGCCGACTTCCGCCACTGCATCCGCCTTACCCGCGAGATCTTCTGCCAGAAGGCGTTCGACCTCTACCGCGGCCGGGAAATTTCGCCCGGCGCCCACGTCCAGACCGACGAGCAGCTCGACGACTTCATCCGCGAGCACGTCGAGAGCGCCTACCACCCGTGCGGCACCTGCCGCATGGGCCGCGCCGACGACCCGATGGCGGTGGTCGACTCCGAATGCCGCGTGATCGGCGTCGAGGGCCTGCGCGTCGCCGATTCGTCGATCTTCCCGCGCGTGACCAACGGCAACCTCAACGCGCCGTCGATCATGGTCGGCGAGAAGGCTTCCGACCACATCCTCGGCCGGCAGCCGCTCGCCCCSKCGAATCAGGAACCCYGGATCAACCCGCGCTGGCGTGAGTCGGACCGCTAGGTCCGGCCGCGCACGCACCGTCAATTTCGGCTAGGATCGGCCAACACGAGAGGACAATTCCCATGCGCGCCCAGCCAAAAGCTTCGCACTACATCAACGGCCGTTTCGTCGAGGACGACCAGGGCCAGCCGATGGATGTCATCTATCCGGCAACCGGCGAGGTCATCGCCCGCCTGCATGCCGCGACGCCCGCGATCATCGAACAGGCGATCGAGGCTGCCCGCGAGGCGCAGGACAAATGGGCGCGCATGCGCCCGGCCGACCGTGGCCGCATCCTGCGCCGCGCCGCTGACATTCTGCGCGCCCGCAACCAGGAGCTCTCCGAGCTCGAGACGCTCGACACCGGCAAGCCGATTCAGGAAACCACCGTCGCCGACCCGGCTTCCGCCGCCGAGGCGCTGGAGTTCTTCGGCGGCGTAGTGGCCGGCTTCTCCGGCCACTATGTCGATTTCGGCGGCCCGTTCGCCTACACGCGCCGCGAGCCGCTGGGCGTGTGCGTCGGCATCGGCGCCTGGAACTATCCGATTCAGGGCGCCGGCTGGAAATCCGCCCCCGCCCTCGCCATGGGCAATGCGATGGTCTTCAAGCCGTCGGAGAACACGCCGCTCAGCGCCCTTGCGCTCGCCGAGATCTACACCGAGGCCGGCCTTCCCGACGGCCTGTTCAACGTCGTCCAGGGCTTTGGCGATGTCGGCGGCGCGCTGATCAGCCACCCGGTGGTCGCAAAAGTCTCGCTCACCGGCTCGGTGCCCACCGGCCGCAAGGTACTCGGCATTGCCGGCTCGCTGATGAAGCACGCGACCATGGAACTCGGCGGCAAGTCGCCGCTCATCATCTTCGACGACGCCGATGTCGAGAACGCCGTCGGCGGCGCCATGCTCGCCAACTTCTACTCCACCGGCCAGGTCTGCTCCAACGGCACCCGCGTCTTCGTCCAGAACGGCATCTACGAGCGATTCGTCGAGCGCCTCACCCAGCGCACGGCGAAAATTAAGATCGGCGACCCGCTCGATCCGCAGACGCAGATGGGCCCGCTCATCAACAAGGCGCAGCACGACAAGGTCACCGGCTACATCAGGATCGGCCAGGACGAAGGCGCCACGCTGCACCATGGCGGCGGCGTGCCGCGCCTCCAGGGCTTTGAAAACGGCTTTTATGTCGAGCCCACCATCTTCACCGGCGTGAAGGACGACATGCGCATCGCCCGCGAAGAAATTTTCGGGCCGGTGATGAGCATTCTGACCTTCTCTGAGGAGGATGAGGTCATCGCCCGCGCCAACGACACCGAGTTCGGCCTCTCCGCGGGCGTCTTCACCCGCGACCTTCCCCGCGCGCACCGCGTCATCGCGGAGATCAAGGCCGGCAGCTGCTGGATCAACCATTATAATCTCGCGCCCGCGGAGCTCCCCTTCGGCGGCTTCAAGCAGTCCGGAATCGGCCGCGAAAACTCGCTCGCGGCGCTCGATCACTACTCCCAGCTGAAGTCGGTCTACGTCGAAACCGGGGATGTGGAGAGCCCCTACTAAAAATTGCAAAAAAGTTCGTTGGCCGGGCTTGCAGGGTCCAGAGGAGGACGCTATAAGCCCGGCCACTGGCCACGGAGTGTAGCGCAGCCTGGTAGCGCACCTCGTTCGGGACGAGGGGGTCGCAGGTTCAAATCCTGCCACTCCGACCAGTCAGATCAAAGAGTTATCCCGAAACTCACCTCCCATAAAATCTGACTAAACGGCAGCGGAACGCAGCGCCCATCGGCTCGTCTTGCGCCCAGCGTGCACTGGCGCGGCTTCATGATTTTTGACACCCGCCCTGCACTGTAACGGGCTCGCTTTCGCCTAGCCTCCCGCACTCCGTCGAAGGCGCCTTGCCGCCGTCGCACACCCCGGCACGCGTCGTCCCCGGACATCCGCGCCTTCCCCTCAGCCGCGCGCGCCGCGAACCCTCCCACACCACCAGCCCCGCCGCGATTGCGCACACTCCTCGGCCCCTGCTCCGACCATCGACCAGAGGGCCTGAGACGCTCGATTCTTCCCGCAAGCATCATCGGACAGCCCTGCTGATGCATCCATGCAACAGCCAGAAGACGCTCCGGAGGCGGAATTCCCCGCATCGACTCCAGTGGTCCCGCTACTTCCACCCGCCGATCGCGATTTCCTCCTCCCGGCTATCTGCCTCACATCTTGCTTCCGCACCGTTATTCCCCACCCTCTCCTCACCCTCCTCCATCTTCCCCTGGGTCATATGGCGCCCCCGCCTGTTTTCCGTGAATTTGCTCCTTTAAATCCACTAACCATCTACTTTTTCTTTATTATTTTTCATGCCGTTTATTCACGACTTATTCCGTATGATCCTGCCCCTCAACTGGCCGAGATGTACTTTGCAGAACGGCCGCGCCGCATAACAGACCGGTTTAACCAATTATTAATTTCATTCATTAGCACCACCTAATTACAGTGGTGGTCTATACTCCATTTATTCAGTAATGCAAGTACTGGACAAGCAAGATTTGTTTTGCATACTTCAGCCTACTTGTGGGGCGCCGTTATGGCGGGGAGTATCATGGCTAAGGGCAGGACGAGCGCGGATCTGAAGGATGTCGACCGCACCGAGAATCGGGTGGACATCGGCCGCTGGCTGAAACAGCAGCGCGAAGCCGCGGGCCTCACGCAGCGCGAGCTCGCTGCGCGGGTTGGGTCGCTCTACTACACCTACATCTCCCAGGTTGAGAACGGTCAGGGAAAGATCATTCCCGAGCGCTGGGAGGCGTGGGCCAGGGCGCTCAACATCCACCCCCGCGTGTTCTCGATGAAGATGCTCGAGGCATACGAACCGGTCGCCTACAGGATGATCTTCGGCGATGAATAACCGCAACGGCGTAAAGATGCGATGGAACAAAAAGATGTTCTAAACTGTCTTCGCGCTCAGCTGTACTGGTTAATCGCCAGCAGTTGCTATGCTAGCCAAGTAAATTGGCGCGCATGATCAAGGGTGGAAAGCAAAGTGGCTTACGAGGATCAAAGTTAGACCATTTTGCTTTACACAATTCGCCAAGCCTATGGAGAAGGAACTCATGGCTCTTACTTTTGCCGCTACATACTATTACTAGAACCGCTCGGATGTTCTTGATGCATACTTGAGCTCCGACATGTCTCTGTCCCCGTATGAGTTTGCGCTCAGCCACTACAATCTTCATGGTTGGCGCGAGGGCGCAAATCCGCATCCGGTGTTCGACACTAAGGAATATCTGGACGCGAATCCGGACGTTAAGGCTGCGGGTGTGAACCCCTTCGACCACTTCAACAATCATGGCCTCGCCGAAGGCCGCGCTCCGAGCTCCGAGCTCAAAGGTACCTTCATTTACCTCGTTCGATTGGGAAACGTACGTCAACGCCAATCCTGATCTTCAGGCCGCTGGTATCAACACCGCCGAAGCAGCCTACAATCACTACATCAACCATGGCTACGCGGAGAATCGTCCGGGCGCCCCGGGAGATGGCGCGTTTGAACTTGACGAGGCTCTGGAGCAGCTAGAGCATCTTTTATGAACACAGAGTCGGTTTGAGGATTCACGGGATCAGTTTAGTCTGATTCACTGCTCTTGGTGATTTGCCAGGAGGGTGGTGATGACGAGGAGCTTGAGCGGGGACCTTCGCGGTCGAGTTATTGCGGCGATTGAAGATGGGGTTTCGACGCGGGAGGCGGCACGACGCTTCCGTATCGGGATCTCAACGGCCGGGGCCTGGTATCGGCGCTATCGC